>NZ_JACSOE010000015.1:0-77313 GCF_014349115.1 Alteromonas sp. BZK5
TTAAGCTTGGAAACGAAAGTAACCCACAGCTGGAGGCTATATAATACAAAGCCTGTAGCATTCTATGTTACTTTAGAGGGGAAAATCCCTAGAACCCCTATAGGGTCTGTTATACATAAAACCCTATCGACTGGCAATTAGCCGATAGGGTTATAAAAATAACGAATAGATGACTTTCGAGTATAGACAGCAGTTAATCGAAAGTTACAGCGCGGGATCAGCGCCTTCGTCTTCTTCGTCTTGGTCTTCAGACAATACTGCCCATACGTCGTGTTCGTTAGCGTGAATAACTTCAGCCCATACACGATCGCCAGGTTTTACGTCATAAACGCCGTTTAAATGAACCAGACCATCAACTTCCGGTGCGTCTGCATAGGTACGGCCAACGGCACCTTCCGCATCAACGCTGTCGATAACAACTTGATATTCGTTTCCGATCCGCGCTTGTAAACGTGCGGCACTGATTTCGCCCTGTACTTCCATAAAACGTGCAAGGCGAGCTTGTTTCACTTCTTCTGGCACTGGGTCGGGGAGGTCATTTGCTCTCGCACCTTCAACAGGGGAATAGGCGAATGCACCAACGCGATCAAGCTGCGCTTCGCGAAGGAAGTCCAATAACTCTTCAAACTCTTCTTCCGTTTCGCCCGGAAAGCCGACGATAAATGTCGACCGAATGACTAATGATGGGCACTGTTCACGCCACTTTTTAACGCGCTCTAGTACGCGTTCAGCACTACCTGGGCGTTTCATTAACTTAAGAATACGTTTGTTGGCGTGTTGAAACGGAATATCCAAGTAAGGAAGGATCTTACCTTCGTTCATCAGTGGAATTAGGTCATCGACATGCGGGTAAGGGTACACGTAATGTAATCGGACCCAAATGCCCATTTCGCCCAACTTTTCACACAACTGCTGCATGTGTGCTTTAACCGGCATGCCGTTCCAAAAGCCCGTTCTGTGCTTAACATCAACACCATAGGCGCTAGTGTCTTGTGAAATAACCAATAGCTCTTTAACACCAGCGTCTTTCAAACGCTTAGCTTCATCGAGTACGTTACCCACTGGGCGGCTGACAAGGTCGCCACGCATAGAAGGAATGATACAGAACGTGCAACGGTGGTTACAGCCTTCTGAAATCTTTAAATAAGCATAATGACGAGGCGTTAATTTTACACCATGGTCAGGGATCAGATCTTCAAACGGATTGTGCTGGGGTTTTGGAAGATGATCGTGTACTTGCTCAACTACCGCTTCGTAGGCATGAGGCCCCGTGATAGCCAGTACATTTGGATGAAGCTCTCTAATTTCGTCTTCTTTAACACCTAAACACCCGGTAACGATAACTTTGCCGTTTTCTTTAAGTGCTTCGCCTATAGTGTCTAATGACTCTTCTACCGCCGCGTCAATGAATCCACAGGTGTTAACGATAACCAATTCGGCATCGTTGTAGGTAGGGACTACGTCATAACCTTCGGTGCGAAGTTGAGTAAGAATACGCTCTGAATCAACTAAGTTCTTAGGGCAACCTAAGCTAACAAAACCAATTCTGCTGCCATTGCTTTGTTGCGAAGGTTTGTTGTCACTTAATACCTTCACTGGCGTTTCTAGCGTGGTGGTTTTATTTACTACTTTGTTTGGATTAAACGTTTCTACTGTCATCTAAAATATCACCTGGAAAATGACTGAGCTTAAAATGGCCGCGGATTATACAGGAAAACACGCTTGTACGCAGTATATATAATTAGCGACCAAGATATAAATTATTGACGCGTTCTAACAACACAGCCGTAATTTAGGCATTAAATGTGAAAACAAGTTTAAACGGCCACGGGTTTCATTGTAAAAGCGGCACGAACGAGGTTTAAAAATACCTTACTCACCCCCACATTTATTACTTCTTGAAAATAAACATTATCAGAGTTGAATGCGCTTTAGGGTTCAAATTAATAAAATAGAAGTGAATGCATGCTTAAATTACCGCTAACTTTTTATGATGAGTCAGGGCGAATTCTACCTCCCCGTTGGCTTTACAGCGTGTTTATACTTCTATGCATTGACTGGCTAGCGTTCGTCTTTTCTCTGGCTTCCCGCACTCAAACTAGTGAGCTACTTACGTTCTTTTACCCACAAAAAGAAACGTTAGGGTTGGGGTTAGCGGCAAGTTTACCTGTGTTAATTGCGTTATCTTTGGTTAGCCAACGAGATCGCTTATGGAAAAAAGGCTTTTTAGCATGGCGCCGATGGGTTATTCCGCTGGCTCAATTGGGGGTGTTGGCATTGTTGAGTGTTCAGCTTTACTACGCTATGCATCATCACTGGGGGTTTGAAACTATTACGGGTGTAAAAATCGTTTTTTACAGTATAGCCTTGTACGCAATTTCAAAAAGTCGTCATTTAAAGTGGATGGTAGAGGATTGGGAAACACCTAACCCCTGAACCTCATTCTCCAAAAACATCATTATTGGAAATATATTTAATGCACTCAATTGAACAGACGTTAAACTGAGTGCAAAATCTGTGAGAACGCTAGTGGCTGCGTAAGTGGTTCCCCAACGCCTGTTCATAGTAGGCAAGTACGCTGATTTGACTGTCGTTAACCAGACGTTCATAGCAAATACCCGCTAAGGCATAGGTATTTTCACCAACCTGAAGAAAAACGGCAGGTGCTTTAGGATTTGACTGATCGTAAATCCATTCACCATCTAGCTGCGCTTTTAAAATTTCTCCAACATAAGCGCCAAAGATATTACAGATGGTGAACACTGCTTCATCTTCTAACGCTAAATCGTGATATTTGTCTACGAAACTAAGTAAAATATCGTCCACCAGTGCTACGCTAGCAGGTGAGTAGTCGAGTACAATTTCGAACTCATCAGCTGCTGTAGCCACAGCGTCCTTCGCGCAATCTGCCATTAATTTATTGAGTTCATCAGGTGACATGTTGTTCTCCTTCTCACCGATACCTTTGGTATAACAAGTTAACGCTTAAAAAGTCGTTAAGACAAGGTGTTATAAGTTTTTGACTATTGTGCGCAAGTTATCGGCCAAAGTCTATTTTTGTCCAGTTAATCTATTTATTACACTTGCAGCGGCAAACATACCAAAGGTGGCGGTTACGGTGACCACAGCACCAAAGCCGCCTGCACAGTCTAGTCGAGTACCACCTTCCATTGCAGATTTGTTGTAACAAACCGAGCCGTCAGGTTGTGGGTAGCGCAATTGCTCTGTTGAATAGATACACTCAACGCCAAAGCGGCGTTTTGGGTTTTTACTAAAATTATAGTTACGTCTAAGCTCACTGCGTAGCTTAGCTGCTAGGGGGTCTTGTGTTGTTTTAGCTAAATCGCCTTTAGTGACTTGAGTTGGGTCTATTTGACCGCCCGCACCGCCAACCGTAACAATTGGAATTTTGTTGCGTTTACAGTGAGCTATCATCGCCGCTTTAGCGCGAATACTGTCAGTGGCATCGACTACAGCGTGCATTTCTTTGGTTAAAAGCGTGGCCGTATTTTCTGGAGTAACAAAATCCTCAATACAACTCACTTTGCAAGCAGGATTTATCAAGTTAATTCTCGATGCAATGGCGTCGACCTTTGCTTCTCCTATGGTATTGGAAAGCGCGTGAATTTGACGATTTGTATTAGTTACGCAAACATCGTCTAAATCAATAAGGGTTATAGTACCAATGCCCGAACGAGCTAGTGCTTCTGCAGTCCAACTTCCCACACCGCCAATGCCGACTACAGCCACATGACTGTTGGCTAAATTATTAGTTTGCTGTGCGCCATACAAACGCACAATACCGCCTAAACGTGGATCATCAGACATGTTTCACTTCACTTAAAAATAAACTAACTCAAAGGCGTGTGTTTTCACAAAAACGTGCAAACACGCTAGCAGGGCGCGCATCATCTCAAAAGTGAACACTAAAGATCAATACACTCCAGTTTTTTCGAATAATAAATCCGATTTTAAGCGACATACGTTCTACCCAATACATGTTTAAATGAATTCATTGTTTAATGAAGTAATGAAAAGGGGCAGGCATATGGGCTTACTCGTTGATGGAAAATGGCAAGACAAGTGGTACGACACCAGCAAAAATGGTGGGAAATTTGAGCGCCAAGCATCTAAATTTCGTGACAAAGTCAGTAACGAAGATGGTTCCACGTTTCCCGCTGAATCTGGTCGCTATCATCTTTATGTCTCGTTAGCTTGTCCTTGGGCCCACAGGGCGCTCATATTTAGAAAGTTAAAGGGATTGGAGGCGCATATTGATGTTTCGGTGGTACACCCTGAGATGCTTGATCAAGGCTGGGAGTTTAAAGATTACCCAGGAGCAACGGGAGATAAGCTTTATAACTTTGATTATGCGCATCAAATTTATACTAAGGCAGAACCTGAGATAACCACCCGTGTCACTGTTCCAATCCTTTGGGATAAACGAACAGAAACTATCGTTAATAATGAATCAGCTGAAATTATCCGTATTTTTAACAGTGGGTTTAATTCACTGACTAATAATGAAGACGATTATTATCCTAACGACCAACGTGAAGAAATTGATGCCATCAACAATATGGTGTATCACGACATAAATAATGGCGTGTATAAAGCTGGATTTGCTACAACGCAAGAGGCCTATGAAGAGGCAGTAACTGCATTGTTCTGCGCGCTAGATAGGGTTGAAGAAAGGTTGAGTAAACAACGTTATTTGGTTGGCAGCAAAATAACAGAAGCTGACTGGCGCTTATTTACCACGCTGATACGCTTCGACGCTGTGTATCACGGGCACTTTAAATGCAATAAAAAGCAAATCGCAGATTACCCAAACATCTACGGCTATATGAAAGAACTTTATCAAGTTCCGGGCGTTGCTGAAACGGTAAACTTCGACCATATCAAAAGGCACTATTACTACAGCCACACTATGATAAATCCAACCCAGGTAATCCCCGTCGGGCCAGAGCAAGATCTTATGTCGCCTCACGGTCGCGATAAAATAGAACGTTAAAGCACACAAAAGGTCGGTAATACAAAAAGCTAAACGTGAAGCTCGTAAAAGATAGTGAAGGCTAAGATTTAAGGTAGATACACATTATGTCAGTGGAAGTGAGTGAACAAAAATCGATAGAGAAAGTGGTTACAGGTATGCCAACAAGTGATGGCGCGGGGGTGTCGCTTACTCGTATTATTGGGCAACCTGATCTACCTCGCCTCGATCCCTTTTTAATGTTGGATTTTTTTGGTTCAGATAATCCAGGTGAATACATTGCTGGTTTTCCACCACATCCTCACCGTGGTTTTCAGACAGTTACTTATATGCTTGCAGGAAAAATGCGCCATAAAGACTCTGTAGGCAATGAGGGGGTTATTGATGCTGGTGGCATTCAATGGATGAACGCGGGTCGAGGCATAATACATGAAGAAATGCCAGAGCAGGAGGAGGGCTTGTTACAAGGCTTTCAGCTGTGGGTGAATCTTCCGGCCGCAGAGAAAATGTCAGCGCCGAACTATCAAGACATACAGCCAGATAGTGTGCCTACAGTACACATTCAAGATGCAGTAATCAAAGTGTTAGCAGGTGAAATTGACGGTGTGAAAGGGCCTGTGAAGACAACGGCGGTTGCTCCTACTTTTTTAGACGTTGCACTACGAAGCGGGAGTTCGGAAATTACACTGGGTTCGGATGAAGCTGCCTTTATTTATGTGTACGAGGGAAGCGTGGTCATTAATAGCGGCGAACTTAGCATAGAAACAATTGTGTCGCAGGGAGAGCTGGGTGTTTTGTCACAAAGTGGCAAGCAGCTATCTGTATCCGCTGATACGGGTTGTAAGTTTATAGTGGTCTCAGGTAAACCTATTGAAGAGCCTGTGGTCCAATATGGGCCTTTTGTAATGAACACTCAGCAGGAAATTGTTCAGGCATTTAACGATTACCAAAGCGGTTCATTAGCAAAGTAGATACAAGGTTTGCCTGTTTTGATTCGACTATGGGTAATTATCTATGTGGACTGTTATTAGACTGGGCTTTTAATCAATACCTCTTCATTAGGTTCAGCAACGAGTAGCACTGCCAATGCATTTTGAAAGCGTCGCCGAAAAACACGTGCTATCACTTTTAGAATTTGAGCGTAGTAACAAAGCCTATTTTGAATCGTCTATAGCACCAAGAGAGGCAGCGTTCTATTCATTGGATGGCGTTGGCTACCACATTAGCGAATTGCTTTACTTACAACAGCAGAAAAGAGCTTGGGGTTTTGTGCTTGTTGATGAGCAACGAAATAACCAGATTGTAGCGCGTGCTAACATCAAAAATAGAGCAGGCGACAAGGCGGAAATCGGCTATCGAGTTGCAGAGAAGGATTGTGGAAAAGGCATTGCTTCTCGCTGCGTCTCATTTTTAATTGAGGAGGCCAAAAGCATGGGCATAAAATTGCTCACTGCTGAAGTCATGGATAATAACGCCGCTTCTGAAAGAGTCCTTATCAAGAATGGTTTTAGTCCAAAGCTGTGCTTTCGCCGAAAGTATCGTCATCAAGGCGCTTTCCATAACAGTATCTACTTCGAACTCGCGCTTTAAACTTATCGATTGAAAACAGCGTGAGCAAAACGTTGTGCTGTTTAAATTGAATTAGTAATTCACTCCCTCTAATGATTTAATATCGGTATGTATAATCTCTTTTACGACGATAACAAAGGGGCGTATGCGCTTTTTTGTTGTAAAAAACGATAATGTAATCATAAATAGTTAAAACACAGGGAATTTCGATCCAAATGGCAACCCCAATTACCTGCTTTAAAGCGTACGATATTCGTGGCGAATTGAACTCACAACTGACTGAAGATGTAGCGTATCGAATTGGCTATGCTTTTGCGCAAGAATTAAATGCGAAAACTGTTGTTGTTGGTAGTGATGTGCGTCTTACGTCAACACCATTAAAATTAGCGTTAAGCGCGGGTCTAATCGATGCTGGTGCAACAGTGACAGATATTGGCATGGCAGGAACAGAAGAAATTTACTTCGCTACCAAACACCTTGGCGTTGATGGTGGTATTGAAGTAACGGCAAGTCATAATCCCATTAATTACAACGGTATGAAACTAGTGAAGTCAGGCTCTGTTCCAATTAGTGGCGACACAGGCCTAAACGCGATAAAAGAGAAAGCGGAAGCACTAGAAGATAGCTTCGTGTCAGAGCGATTAGCACACTACACTGAGGGTGCGTTGATTGATGCTGATGCGTTTTTTAACGGTACGGCCCATGTAAAAGAAGACAAGCTTTCTGAGACCGATAAATATGCGGTTAAATCGTGTATGTCTGACTATGTTTCTCACATGCTTTCTTACGTTAATTTGAGCAATTTTACGCCGTTAAAAGTGGTGGTTAATGCAGGTAATGGTGCCGCAGGCCCCGCGCTAGACGCTATTGAAAAAGAAATGAAAGTGCAGGGTGTTCCGATAGAGTTTGTTAAAGTACATCACAATGCTGATGGTACATTTCCAAACGGCATCCCCAATCCATTGTTACCTGAAAACCGTGCTGACACGGCTGACGCTGTTAAAGCGTCGGGAGCTGATTTTGGCATTGCATGGGATGGTGATTTCGACCGTTGCTTCTTGTTTGACGCTGATGGTGAATTTATTGAAGGGTATTATATCGTTGGCTTGCTTGCTGAAGCCTTTATCGAGAAAAACACCGACAGTAAAATCATTTATGACCCTCGCGTATACTGGAATACAGAAGATATCGTAGCGAATGCAGGTGGTACACCTATTAAGTCGAAAACCGGCCATGCGTTCATTAAGGAGCGTATGCGCAAAGAAGATGCGGTCTATGGCGGTGAAATGAGTGCGCACCATTACTTTAGAGATTTTGCCTACTGTGATTCAGGCATGATCCCTTGGTTGTTAATTGCCGAATTGGTGTGTGTGAAAAAGCAAACACTAGCGAGTATGGTAAAAGCGCGAATTGAAGCGTTTCCATCTTCTGGTGAAATTAACAGTAAACTAAAAGATGCTGACGCAGCGCTGGAACGCGTTACAAGTAAATATCAGCCACTAGCCAGCGTAATCGATACTACCGATGGCTTGGGTCTGGAGTTTGGCACATGGCGCTTTAATTTACGTAAATCGAATACTGAGCCAGTTATTCGTTTAAACGTCGAAAGTAAAGGCGACATTGCGTTGATGGAACAAAAAACCGAAGAGCTACTTTCGCTTATTCGCGCTGAATAACCACGGTACTTTTCGTTAATAACGCTAGGTCAACAGGCCCTAGATAAGTAAAAAACGAAGGCGATAATATAGTGATATTATCGCCTTTTTTGTTTTCGATATTTGAACTTGTTAAAGCTCTATTTATCAATTGCTTAAGCTGGTTATGCGTAACTTTACGGTTTGAGTTAGACACTCGCTTAATCACCGCAGGCTTTTGCCTCTATTACTTTTTTGCAATTAACTAATGTCATGCCTTTAACGCTAAGCTGTTAGTAGTAACGTTATACGAGCAAGTAAATCATCCAGGCGTGACAGATAACAACGACACTTGTTAATCCCACCCGCAAGCTTATGTAACTTACAATCTGCTCTTTAGGAAGACTAAGGATAAACTTGTCGTAAATAAGTACGGCGACGTAGCTTAGCGATAAAACGCCAAACACCTTCACGTCGTGAGAGAACACTAAACACAACCACCCAATTATGGTCGGCAACATAGCGACTAGCATTTGCTTGTCGTAACGTTGATTACTTATTGCGTCCCACCAATGGATACCACCAAAGAAAGACAATAGCACGGCTGAGTATTGGACAAAGTAAACGGCGCTTTGCGTAAGCGATAACAGGTTAAGCTGATAAGCCAGTGGCATAGCCACAAAAGGAATGAGACCGGCAATACCTAGAAAAACCGCTGAATAGGGCATTGTTGTTCCTTGAAGTAATCTTGTATAAACAAAAATAGCGCCTTAAAGGCGCTATTTTTACTATTAAGCGTAATACTTAGTTCAGTATTTACTAATTTACTACTTAATTGGCGTGTACTTACGCTGGTTATGACCAGTGTAAAGCTGACGAGGACGACCAATTTTTTGTTTAGGATCGCTCATCATTTCATGCCAGTGTGAAATCCAACCTACTGTACGAGACAGGGCAAAAATACACGTAAACATGTTAGTTGGAATACCAATCGCTTTAAGTACGATACCAGAGTAGAAGTCTACGTTCGGGAACAGTTTCTTCTCTGCAAAGTACGGGTCACTCAATGCAATCTTTTCAAGCTCCATTGCTACTTCTAGTAGTGGATCTTTAACATTAAGTTCGCTTAGTACTTCGTGACAACTTTCACGCATTACCGTTGCACGTGGATCGTGGTTCTTATAAACACGGTGACCGAAGCCCATAAGACGGAATGGGTCATTCTTGTCTTTAGCGCGTGCAATAAACTCAGGAATACGATCAACTGTGCCAATTTCTTCTAGCATGTTCAGACATGCTTCGTTTGCACCACCATGAGCAGGACCCCAAAGTGAAGCAACACCAGCAGAAATACATGCATATGGGTTCGCACCAGAAGAACCGGCAAGACGAACGGTAGACGTTGAAGCATTCTGTTCGTGGTCTGCGTGAAGCGTAAAGATACGGTCCATCGCGCGCTCAACAGCTGGGCTGATTTGATATTCTTCTGCTGGTACAGAGAACATCATGTTCAGGAAGTTAGCTGCATAGCTTAAGTCGTTTCGTGGATAAACAAACGGCTGACCTACATTGTACTTGTAGCACATAGCAACAAGAGTAGGCATTTTAGCAATTAGACGGTGCGCGCTGCGAATGCGCTGTTCTTCATTAGAAACGTCTAAATCGCTGTGGTAGAACGAAGACATCGCGCCAACGGTACCACATAGCATTGCCATAGGGTGGGCGTCGTTGCGGAAACCGTGGAAGAACATGTTAATTTGTTCATGTACCATGGTGTGACGAGTAATTGTCTCTTTAAATTCTTCGTACTGTTCTTTTGTTGGTGCATCACCGTGAAGAAGCATGTGACAAACTTCTAAGTAGTCTGCATCACGCGCTAGTTCTTCGATAGGGAAACCGCGGTGTAATAATACACCTTGAGCGCCATCAATGTAGGTAATTGAAGACTCGCAAGATCCTGTCGCCATAAAACCTGGGTCGTACGTGAAATAACCGTGCTGGCCTAACGTACGGACATCGATTACATCTTGTCCTTCGGTGCCAGACAAGATAGGAAGCTCGATTTCCTTACCGCCGGCTTTAAGAATGGCTTTCTGATCTGCCATAAAATGCTCTCCTCAGAATGGTTCTGTTTGCAGCGAAAACGGACGAAAATATCCGCTTCGTTGGGAAAAGTGGGCGTATTTGTACTTTATTATGCACCAACAAGTCAATTTAATTGCATATTTGCACAATAAATATTCCGAATTGCTTAAAAAAATACTAGCAATCAGATAACGATTAATTAACTCGTTGGGATTTCACTTTGCCCGATACGGTGCAATTATCAATGGCTTTTCGATAAAGGTAAACCACCGAACGATAAATATATTAACAGGTTAGTTTAGAAAGTAACCTTTTGATGAGGAATAAATACGCATACAGATTAAAAGTGCTTAATTTCTCGTTGTTATGCATAGTTATTCCATTTAGCTGCTGGTAAACTTCTTAACACTGTAATTGCGCTCGTTTAAACGTGTTGCGCTCAATTTTGATCTCTTTTTATTCAAAATAATTATCATAAAAGTGTATATAGCGACTAAAGTCTTACTACGGCACAAAAAATTGTAATTATATACTACGCTGGATATACTCAGCGGTGCTTTGGAAATGGAATAATTATTCTGTTACAGGCATTAAAGAATAATTCACAAATTGTTAACAACTCAATGGATGAGGCAATTAACAGGTTAAAAATCGAATTCACTTACTCAGGACATAATAAAGGTAAGAAATTCATTATCCCCTACGGATTAAACAGGCATACATTGTGAAAAAGCAAAGACCAGTAAATTTAGAACTCAATACTATTAAATTTCCGCCCTCTGCTATTTCGTCAATTCTCCACCGTGTAACCGGTGTTGCAATGTTCTTCGCGCTACTTTTTGTTATCTGGGCATGGGCAGTTTCTGTTCATTCGCCTGAAGGTTTCGCGGACGTACAAGCAATCATGGACGGTTTCTTTGGAAAATTTGTCGCAATTGGCACAGCTTCAGCGCTGACATATCACATTCTAGGCGGCCTAAGACACGTTGTTATGGATTTAGGTCACTGGGAAGAATTAGAGTCGGGTAACACAAGTGCAAAAGCAGTAATCGCACTTTGGGTTGTACTGACCGTAGTATTGGGAGTTGCATTATGGTAACCAACCAAGCAAGCATTAAGCGTGACGGCGTACAAGACTACGTTTCACTTCGCGCTACAGCAGCAATTATTTTCGCGTACTCGGTTTTCATGGCGTGGTTCTTTATTACCACCGATAACCTAACGTTTATCGAATGGCGAGGGTTGTTCTCTGGCCTGGCTATGAAAGTTTTCACATTGGCAGCACTAGTAGCAGTGATGATCCACGTGCGCATCGGCCTTTGGCAGGTGCTTACAGACTATGTTAAATCAGCAGGTCTGCGCGCAGGACTACAATATATCTTAAATATCATTGCGTTCGGCTATGTAGCTGTTGGCCTATTCGTATTGTGGGGAGTGTAAAATGAGTTTACCCGTTCACGAGTTTGATGCAGTAGTAATTGGTGCTGGCGGTGCAGGTATGCGCGCAGCACTACAGATTTCGCAGTCTGGTAAATCATGTGCACTGTTATCAAAAGTATTTCCAACCCGTTCTCATACTGTGTCTGCTCAAGGTGGTATTACTGTAGCACTTGGTAATTCACACGAAGACAATTGGGAATGGCACATGTATGACACCGTTAAGGGCTCTGATTATATCGGTGACCAAGACGCTATCGAATACATGTGTAAAACTGGTCCAGAAGCAATTATCGAAATGGAAAATATGGGTCTACCATTTTCTCGTTTCGAAAACGGTAAAATCTACCAGCGTCCTTTTGGCGGTCAGTCTAAGAATTTTGGTGGCGAGCAGGGCGCTCGTACAGCAGCTGCAGCTGACCGTACTGGTCACGCGCTTCTACACCTTCTTTACCAGCAAAACGTAAAGAACAAAACAAAAGTTTTCTCTGAGTGGTATGCACTTGACCTAGTTAAGAACCAAGACGGAGACGTTGTTGGTTGTACCGCGATTGATATCGAATCTGGTGAAGTAGTTTACTTCAAGTCTCGCGCTGTTGTATTAGCAACAGGCGGTGCAGGTCGAATTTACGCATCTACTACAAACGCACACATCAATACCGGTGACGGTGTTGGTATGGCACTTCGTGCAGGTGTTGCAGTTCAAGATATGGAAATGTGGCAGTTCCACCCAACGGGTATCGCTGGCGCAGGAACATTGGTAACAGAAGGTTGTCGTGGTGAAGGTGGTTACCTTCTCAATAAAGACGGCGAACGTTTCATGGAACGTTATGCGCCTAACGCGAAAGACCTTGCTGGTCGTGACGTTGTTGCCCGTTCAATGATGACTGAAATTCGTGAAGGTCGCGGTTGTGAAGGCCCATGGGGTACTCACATTAAGCTTAAGCTTGACCACCTTGGTAAAGACGTTCTTGAGTCTCGTCTACCTGGTATCCTTGAACTTTCACGTACGTTTGCGCACGTTGACCCAGTGAAAGAGCCAATTCCAGTAATTCCTACTTGTCACTATATGATGGGTGGTATTCCTACAAATGTTGATGGCCAATGTCTAACGGTTGATGAAAACGGTAACGACAAGGTTGTTAACGGTCTATTTGCCTGTGGTGAGATTGCCTGTGTATCTGTACACGGTGCGAACCGTCTTGGCGGTAACTCACTTCTTGACCTTGTTGTCTTCGGTCGCGCGACTGGTTTACACCTTGGTAAGACATTGTCTGAAATGGCACCAACACGAGACGCATCAGAGTCTGATCTCGAAGCCTCTATGACGCGTTTCAACCGTTGGGAAAATTCAGAGAAAGGTAAGGGCGAAGACCCAGTACAAATTAAGAAAGACTTGCAGAAATGCATGCAGCTTAACTTCTCAGTATTCCGTGAAGGTGAAGCAATGGCGGAAGGTCTTAAAGAGCTTAGCGAAATTCGCGAGCGTCTTAAGCATGCACGCCTTGACGACAAGAGCGCAGACTTCAATACCCAGCGTATTGAATGTTTAGAGCTTGATAACCTAATGGAAACCGCGTACAGCACAGCAGTAGCAGCGAACTTCAGAACGGAAAGCCGTGGTGCTCACAGCCGCTTCGACTTCCCGGACCGTGATGACGATAACTGGTTATGCCACAGCATCTACGATCCGAACACTGATAAAATGCTTAAACGTGAAGTGAATATGGCGCCTAAGCTTAGGGAAGCATTCCCGCCTAAAGTGCGTTCATATTAAGAGAGGCAACGATCATGCAATTAACTTTTTCGATTTATCGTTACAACCCAGAAGTAGATGCGAAGCCTCGCATGCAAGACTACACTCTAGAAGTAGAGGAAGGTCAGGACATGATGGTGCTAGACGCGCTACTTGCACTTAAAGAGCAGGATCCGACGCTTTCTTTCCGTCGCTCTTGCCGTGAAGGTGTGTGTGGTTCAGACGGTGTGAACATGAACGGCAAAAATGGCCTTGCGTGTATCACTCCTTTATCTGCACTGGGCAAAGGTAAAATAGTAGTTCGTCCACTTCCAGGTCTACCAGTTGTACGTGACCTTGTTGTTGATATGACGCAGTTCTACACACAGTACGAAAAGATTAAGCCGTTCTTAATCAACGACAGTAAGCAGCCGCCAGCGCGCGAACACTTACAGTCACCTGAAGAGCGTGCGAAACTTGACGGTCTTTACGAGTGTATTCTATGTGCATGTTGTTCAACGTCATGCCCATCTTTCTGGTGGAATCCTGATAAGTTCATCGGTCCTGCTGGTCTACTTCACGCGTATCGTTTCCTTATCGATAGCCGTGATACGGCAACTGAAGAGCGTCTTAACGACCTTGATGATGCGTTCAGCGTATTCCGCTGTCACGGTATCATGAACTGTGTAAGTGTATGTCCTAAGGGCTTAAACCCTACAAAAGCGATAGGCCAAATTAAGTCTATGCTTTTACAACGGGCTGTTTAGTACTATATTCTGATAACTTCCTAAAGTTACAGATAGTGATGCTCTAAATAGCCATCCCAAAAGGATGGCTATTTTTTTATATATTCGCTGTTATAACACTTGGTTATGCTGAGAATAACCTTATAATACATCTTGATTGTTAACTAGATTTTATAAAACGTAGCAAGGCAAATTAAATGCAAGAAAGCGTGATGAAAGCGTGGTGGGATTCCTCGCACATGGCAGGTGCCAACGCTGCCTATGTTGAAGAGTTGTATGAAACTTATTTAGAAGACCCGCAAAGTGTCTCTGAAAATTGGCGACAAATCTTCGATAACCTCCCCAAAGTCGATGGCGTAGAGTTAGAAACCAATCATACAACAATTAAAAATCAATTTAGGCAACTTGCTGCGTTAGGGCCAACCGCCCGCATGTCTAGTCCGTCTGTGCCTTCTGCAAATGTTTCAGACGACAGGCAAGTTAAAGTTCTTCAGTTAATCAATGCGTTCCGCTTCCGCGGTCATCAGCACGCAAACCTTGACCCGCTAGGTCTATGGAAACAAGAGCGTGTACGCGACTTAGAACTTTCTCACCACAGCCTTTCTGAGCAAGATTTCGATTCAGTATTCAATGTAGGTTCGTATGCCATTGGCAAAGATTCAATGCCATTGGGTGAACTGTTTAAATCGTTAAACCGCACATACTGTGGCTCTATCGGTGCAGAGTACATGCATATTACCGATACTGAACAGAAACGCTGGTTGCAACAAAAAATTGAATCTGTTCAAGCAAAGCCTGAAATTTCTCGCGACGAAAAGCTAGGAATTCTTAAAGGCCTTACTGCGGCTGACGGAATGGAAAAGTACTTGGGTTCTAAATTCCCAGGGGCAAAGCGTTTCTCTCTAGAAGGCGGCGATGCACTTATTCCTATGCTGAAAGGTTTAATCACCAAGGCTGGCACTGCAGGTACCAAAGAAGTGGTTATCGGCATGGCTCACCGTGGTCGTTTGAACGTGCTAGTTAACGTATTGGGTAAAAACCCATCGGTGCTGTTTGATGAATTTTCAGGTAAGCACGACGACTCACTAGGCGCGGGTGACGTGAAATACCACGCAGGTTTCTCGTCTGACTTCGCGACTCCAGGCGGCAATGTTCACTTAGCACTAGCGTTTAACCCGTCTCACCTTGAGATTGTAAACCCTGTAGTTATGGGGTCTGTACGTGCACGTCTTGCGCGTCGCAATGATGACACGAATACAGTACTGCCTATCACTATTCACGGTGACTCGGCAATTGCTGGTCAGGGTGTAGTACAAGAAACCTTCAACATGTCGCAAACTCGCGGCTTTGCTGTAGGTGGTACGGTTCGTATTGTGGTAAATAACCAAGTTGGTTTCACCACATCGAAGACTGAAGATACCCGTTCAACGCAATATTGTACTGACATCGCGAAGATGGTACAGGCACCGATTTTCCATGTGAACTCAGACGATCCAGAAGCGGTTGCCTTTGTTACGCAGCTTGCGCTTGAATACCGCAATAAGTTTAAGAAAGACGTTGTAATTGATTTAGTTTGTTACCGTCGTCATGGTCACAACGAAGCGGATGAGCCAAACGCCACGCAGCCGTTGATGTACCAAAAAATTAAGAAGCACCCGGTTCCACGTGTTCTTTATGCTGACCAGTTAATAGCTGAAGGTGTGATTGAACAACGTGACGCAGACCGCTATCTTGAAGAATATCGTGAAGCGCTCGACCACGGCGCGTGCGTTGTTGAAGAGTGGCGTCCAATGACAGAGCACAGCGTTGACTGGTCTCCATATCTTGGTCACGACTGGGATACGCCTTACGATGGTTCGCTTTCAGTTGAGAAGCTCAAAGAGCTAGGTGAGTCAATCACTACTATTCCTGAAGAGCACAAGCTTCAGTCTCGCGTAAACAAGCTTTACCAAGACCGTAAAGCGATGGTTGCTGGCGAGAAAATGCTTGATTGGGGCATGGCTGAAAACTTGGCCTATGCAACTATCGTTGATGCCGGCGAAGATATTCGTATTACCGGTCAGGATTCAGGCCGTGGTACTTTCTTCCACCGTCACGCGGTATTGCACAATCAAAAAGATGCGTCGACATATATGCCACTACAGCATATTCGTGAAGGACAGGGCGAGATCGAAATCTACGACTCTGTGCTTTCAGAAGAAGCGGTTATGGCATTTGAGTATGGTTATGCGACAGCGGAGCCTACGTGTCTGACTATTTGGGAAGCCCAGTTTGGTGACTTCGCTAACGGCGCTCAGGTTGTATTTGATCAGTTCTTGAGCTCAGGTGAAGCGAAGTGGGGTCGTTTGTGTGGCCTAACCGTTTTACTTCCACATGGTTATGAAGGCCAAGGCCCAGAGCATAGTTCTGCGCGTCTTGAACGATTCTTGCAAATGTGTGCTGACCACAACTGGCAAGTGTGTGTACCTTCAACACCCGCTCAGGTTTACAACATGCTTAGACGCCAAGTGGTTCGTCCAATGCGTAAACCACTTATCGTGATGTCACCTAAGTCACTATTACGTCATCCAATGGCTGTATCTTCGTTAGAGGAACTTGCAGAAGGCAAATTCCATAACGTAATTGGCGAAATTGATGATATCGATCCGAAGAATGTGAAGCGTGTTGTTATGTGTTCAGGCAAGGTTTACTACGATTTGTTAGACCAGCGCCGTAAAAATGAGCAAACAGACGTCGCAATCATCCGTTTAGAGCAACTTTATCCATTCCCACAAGAAGAATGCGCTAAAGTTGTGGCACAATACAGCCACGTAAAAGATTGGGTTTGGTGTCAAGAAGAGCCTCAAAACCAAGGCGCTTGGTACTGTAGCCAACACCATTTCTGGCAAGCAATTCCAGATGGTGCAAAATTAACATATGCAGGCCGTGATGCATCCTCGTCACCTGCAGTAGGTTATGTATCCGTTCACAACCAGCAACAGAAAGCCCTGGTTGAAAACGCACTCACAATTAAATAAGGAACAGTAATGACAATTGAGATAAAAGTTCCGGTTCTACCTGAGTCAGTTGCCGATGCCACCATTGCAACCTGGCACGTAAAGGCCGGTGACGCAGTTAAACGAGACCAGAACCTGGTTGATATTGAAACTGATAAAGTGGTTTTAGAAGTTGTGGCGCCAGCGGACGGTACAATTGGTGAGATCCTAAACGAAGAGGGTGCAACTGTTTTAGGCGAGCAAGTTATTGCTAAACTAGAAAAGGGTGGTGCTGCTGCACCAGCTGAAGCTAAAACAGAAAGCAAAGCGAAAGACGATTCTAAATCAGATGCGGCTCCAGCGGCTTCTGGAAAAACATCTGATGTTAAAGTACCAGTACTTCCTGAATCTGTAGCTGACGCGACAATCGCAACGTGGCACGTAGCTGTAGGTGAAGCAGTTTCTCGCGACCAAAACTTGGTTGATATCGAAACTGATAAAGTAGTACTAGAAGTTGTTGCTCCTGCAGACGGTTCTCTTGCTGAAATTATCGCAGAAGAGGGCGCCACCGTAACAGCTGAAGAAGTGATTGCTAAATTTGTAGAAGGTGCAGCAAGCGGCGCTTCTGCTCCAGCAGCGTCAAGCGAAAGCGATGACAGTGACGAGAGCAGCGATGCGCTTAGTCCTTCTGTTCGTCGTTTACTTGCAGAAAAAGGTGTTGACGCAGCTAAAGTGAAAGGCACTGGTAAAAATGGCCGTATCACTAAAGAAGACGTAGAGAAGTACCTTAAAGGCGGCGACAGCTCAGCGAAGGCAGCGCCTGCTGCGTCTGAATCTGTTTCAGCTGACTTACCAACGGGTAATCGTACCGAGAAGCGTGTTCCTATGACGCGTCTTCGCAAGACAATTGCTAACCGTCTTCTTGAAGCGAAGAACTCTACGGCAATGCTAACAACGTTTAACGAAGTAAACATGAAGCCAATCATGGACCTTCGTAAGCAGTATCAAGACAGCTTCGAGAAGCGTCACGGTATTCGCCTTGGTTTCATGTCTTTCTACGTGAAAGCGGTAACCGAAGCCCTTAAGCGTTTCCCTGAAGTTAACGCGTCTATCGACGGTGATGACATTGTTTATCACAACTACTTCGATGTATCGATTGCTGTTTCTACACCACGTGGCCTTGTAACACCAGTACTTAAAGATACTGACACACTAGGCATGGCAGGCGTTGAAAAAGGAATTAAGGAACTAGCACTTAAAGGCCGTGACGGTAAGCTGTCATTGGCTGAACTACAAGGTGGTAATTTCACAATCACCAACGGTGGTGTGTTTGGTTCACTAATGTCTACACCAATCATTAACCCGCCACAGAGCGCTATTTTGGGTATGCATAAAATCCAAGATCGTCCAATGGCAGTTAATGGAAAAGTAGAAATTCTACCAATGATGTACCTAGCGCTTTCTTATGACCACCGTATTATCGATGGTAAAGAATCAGTAGGTTTCTTGGTAACCGTTAAAGAGATGCTAGAAGATCCAACACGTCTACTTCTAGACGTATAAGACTTTCGTCTCACGGAATTGTGGTTAGGCGTTTAGCTTGTGTATGCTTGCTTTGCGCCTAACGCAACGCTGATATTTGCCCTATAATATCAGTCAAACTAATCAAGTCGCATTTGCGGCTTTTGTCTTACTAAAAATCGGATAGAAACACCATGAATTTGCATGAATACCAAGGTAAGCAGCTATTCAAAGAATACGGTTTGCCTGTTTCTGAAGGATACGCAGCAGACACTGCTCAAGGTGCTGTAGAAGCCGCTGACCGAATTGGCGGAAACGAGTGGGTAGTTAAGTGTCAGGTACACGCGGGCGGTCGCGGTAAAGCTGGCGGTGTAAAGCTAGTTAAAAACAAAGACGACATTCGCGCTTTCGCTGAAAACTGGCTTGGCAAAAATTTGGTGACTTTCCAGACTGACGAAAACGGTCAGCCTGTGAGCAAAATCCTAGTTGAATCTTGCACAGATATCGCTAACGAGCTTTACCTTGGTGCAGTAGTTGACCGTACAACCCGTCGCGTTGTATTCATGGCATCTACTGAAGGTGGCGTTGAGATTGAAACTGTTGCAGAAGAAACTCCAGAGAAAATCCTTAAAGCTGAAATCGACCCAATTGTAGGTCCTCAGCCTTATCAAGCGCGCGAAATGGCGTTTGCTCTAGGTCTTTCTGGCGTACAAATCAAGCAATTCACTCAAATCTTCCTTGGCCTAGCTAAGATGTTTGAAGAGCTTGACGTTGCGCTTATCGAAATCAACCCGCTAGTTATCAAAACTGACGGTAACCTACACTGCCTAGACGCGAAAGTAGGTATCGATGGTAACGCGCTATATCGTCAGCCTAAGCTGAAAGATATGCAAGATCCTTCACAAGAAGATGCGCGTGAAGCTCATGCTGCTCAGTGGGAACTAAACTATGTTGCGCTAGACGGTAATGTAGGTTGTATGGTTAACGGTGCAGGCCTAGCAATGGGTACGATGGACATCGTAAACCTACACGGTGGCAAGCCAGCTAACTTCCTAGACGTTGGTGGCGGCGCAACTAAAGAGCGTGTAGCTGAAGCATTCAAAATCATCCTTTCTGATGACAATGTTAAAGCGGTATTGGTTAACATCTTCGGTGGTATCGTTCGCTGTGACATGATTGCAGAAGGTATCATTGGTGCGGTTAAAGAAGTTGGCGTAGAAGTACCTGTAGTTGTACGTCTTGAAGGTACCAATGCAGAGCTTGGCCGTGAAGTTCTAGCGAACTCTGGTCTAGATATCATTGCTGCTGAATCGCTAACTGATGCAGCGCAGAAAGTTGTTGCTGCAGCGGAGGGCAAATAATGTCTGTATTAATTAATAAAGATACTAAAGTAATTTGTCAGGGTTTCACTGGCGGTCAGGGTACTTTCCACTCTGAGCAAGCAATTGCTTACGGTACGCAAATGGTTGGTGGTGTAACACCAGGTAAAGGCGGTACTGAGCACCTAGGTCTTCCAGTATTCAATACTGTACGTGAAGCGGTAGAAGCAACTGGCGCAACTGCAACAGTTATCTATGTTCCAGCACCTTTCTGTAAAGATTCAATTGTTGAAGCTGCAGATGCGGGTATCGAGCTAATCGTATGTATCACTGAAGGTATCCCAACGCTAGACATGCTTTACGTTAAAGAATACGTTGAAGCTAAAGGCGTTCGCATGATTGGTCCAAACTGCCCAGGTGTTATCACTCCTGGAGAGTGTAAGATTGGTATCATGCCTGGTCACATTCACAAGCCTGGTAAAGTAGGTATTGTTTCTCGCTCTGGTACACTTACGTACGAAGCAGTTAAACAAACTACTGACGAAGGTTTCGGCCAGTCTACTTGTGTTGGTATCGGTGGTGACCCAATTCCTGGTTCTAACTTCATTGACATCCTTCAGATGTTCCAAGACGATCCGCAAACTGAAGCTATCGTAATGATCGGTGAGATCGGCGGTACTGCTGAAGAAGAAGCTGCGGCGTTCATCAAAGCGAATGTAACTAAACCTGTTGTTTCTTACATCGCTGGTGTTACTGCTCCTCCAGGCAAGCGTATGGGTCACGCTGGTGCAATCATCGCAGGCGGTAAAGGTACTGCTGATGAGAAGTTCAAAGCACTAGAAGACGCAGGCGTTAAAACTGTTCGTTCACTTGCTGAAATCGGCAAGGCGCTTCGCGAGACTACAGGTTGGTAAGCTAACGCTTAACAATTTTGTGATAAAAGCCCGCTTTAAGCGGGCTTTTTTGTGCGCGCTTATTAACAACTCTGCAGAAATGCATGTAACAAAATTACAACTATCTGCCGTAAAAGCTCCGTATAATCCATATTGTGTTGTTAAATTACATAAAGGCCTGCATATCCTTTGTTAACGGCGTGTTGCACAAATTTTATTGAATACGTATGCAGGCAATTGTGCAAACCCTAGGTCCTCTATAGCATTATGCCGACGAGATGTATTGTCATTTAATTGTCATAAGAACAACAAAAAGACAACAACTATAACCGTATGGGACACCCGTTTTATGAAACAATTTAAACCCAACCTAATTAAAGCTGCGCTTATTTCAGGCGGTATGGCGTTTGGTAGTGCACCAGCATTTGCACAAGATGCAAACACTGATGCTGTTGATGAAGCAAATCTTGAAGTAATTCAAGTTAGCGGTATTCGCGGCAGCTTACAGCGTGCTCAAGCAATCAAAATGGATAACACTTCAATTGTTGAAGCGTTATCAGCAGAAGATATTGGTAAGTTACCAGATACCAGTATTGCAGAATCAATCGCACGTCTTCCTGGTGTAACTGGTGAACGTCGTAACGGTCGTACAAGTGGTATCTCTGTTCGTGGTTTTAACGAGAACTACGTTGGTACGTCACTGAACGGTCGTGAGCTTCTAGGTATGGGTGATAACCGTGGGGTTGAGTTTGACCTTTATCCAACGGAAATCATTTCAAACATTCTGGTATACAAAACACCAGAAGCGGGCATGACTACCCAAAATATCGGTGGTTCAATTGACCTTCAAACGGTTAAGCCTCTAACGGCAGAAAGCACGTTTACCGTAAATGGCACGTTCGAGAAAAATGCTGAAGACTCTCCAAACCCAGATTTTGACAACGACGGTCATCGCATTTCTTTAAACTTTGTCGATCAATTTGCCGACGATACCATTGGTTTAGCGCTAACTGTTGCGAGCATGGAGTCTCCACGTCAGGAGCAACACTTCCGCGGTTGGGGTTACGCCACAGTAAACACTACACCAGAAAACACGTTTGACGATAACGGAAATCCTCTTTGGAACCCTCGTCGTTATGATGGTCAAGACACTGTAGACGTTCCTGATGGTACTGTTGTATTGGGCGGTCACGATTCATTCCAGCGTTCAGCAATGCTAGAACGTGACTCAATTGCCGCTGTAGTCCAGTGGGCGCCTACCGATAAGCTCAATATTCAACTTGATGCGCTTTATATCGATTTTGTTGAAGACGATGTACGCCGTGGTCTTGAAGAAGGCGGTGCAGAGTGGGGTACAAGCGCTTACACAATCACTGGTGTTGAAAACGGTCTGGTAACCAGCGGTTACACTGATGGTTTCTATAGCGTTGTACGTAACGATGCGCGTCGTCAAGAAGCAGACCTAACCACAGTAGGCATTAATGCTGAATACCAAATCAACGACTCTTGGACACTAGAGCTTGATTACTCTACCGGTAAAGTTGAAAAAGAAATTGTCGATGTAGAAAGCTACTCAGGTGTAGGTCGTGCTGGTACTGAAGGCCGTCCAATTACTGCACGTAGCTGGGAAATGACATCTTCTGGAGTAATGTTCTCTGACCACCCAACTATTGCACCAGTTGACCTTACCGACCCAACACTTATTAGCCTTGCTGGTCCGCAAGCATGGGGCGCACGTCCGTTACTTGAGTCTGACGCACAGGATGGTTTCGTAAACCAGCCGCTTTTCGAAGAAGAGCTTGATACCCTTCGTTTCGACGTTAAAGGCTATGTAGATTGGGGTGTGGTAACTGGCCTATCTGCTGGTGTTGTATATTCTGACCGCTCTAAATCTAAAGACAATAACGGTGCTTACCTAACAGCGCCTTCATATCCTGGAAATGCTCCTATTCCTGAAGTGCTAGGCGTAACGAACCTTAACTTTATTGGAATTGACGGCGTGTTAGCGTACGACTCGCTAGGTCTTTTCGAAAGTGGTTATTACATTGAAAGCGATGCAAGCCGCGTTCAAAACGATCGCTTAGGTGATACTTACACCGTTGATGAAGAACTACTTACCCTTTACACCAAACTAGACTTGGAAATGGAAGTTGGCGATATTTGGGTGCGCGGTAACGTAGGCCTTCAAGTAGTAAGTGCAGATCAAGAATCAACAGGTTTTTCTGCAACGTCTGACCGCGAAGGTTACACCATTGCTAGCCCTGTAACAGGTGGCGCAGACTACACAGATGTTCTTCCAACACTTAACCTTTCAGCAGAAGTGGCTGAGGGTCAGTTTGTGCGCTTGGGCTTGAGCAAAGTTATTTCTCGTCCGCGTATGGATGACATGCGTCCAAATACTCAGGTTACGTTCTCGTTCAACGATAACCAAATTACTAGCACTGAAATTGAAAATGGTCCATGGGGTGGTAGTGCTGGTAACCCTGAATTGCGTCCGCTTGAAGCTAACCAGTTTGACTTAGCTTATGAGAACTACTTTGCAGATACAGGTTATGTAGCTGTGTCGTTCTTCTATAAAGACATTAAAAATTGGCACCGCAGCACGTCAATTGTGGCTGATTTCACAGAGTTTTATATTCCTGAGCTACATCAGGGCTCTGAAGGTCAAACTCCTGTATTGTTCACAGGTCAAGTAAGCAGTGTTCTTGATGGTTTCGAAGGCTTTGTTCGCGGTTACGAATTACAAGGTTCACTTCCATTTGACATGATCCATGATTCACTTGAAGGCTTCGGTTTGTTCGCAAGTGCAACCTTTATGGATGGTGAAGTTGACGCGGCTCCGGGGCAAACTGAAACACGTATTCCTGGACTATCAGAAGAGTCTTACAGTATGACTTTCTTCTATGAGAATGCTGGTTTCGAATTCCGTCTTGCGGCAACAAAACGCGATCAGTACCTAACTGAAGAACGTGGTGTTAGTTTGGCGTTAGTTGATGCAACGAAGCAAGGCGGTACGCTTGTTGATGCGCAAATTGGCTATGACTTTAGCGAGTCTGGTATCGAATATCTAGAAGGCCTGCGTGTTACTTTACAAGCACAGAACCTGACCGATGAAGATGATATTCAAGCGTCAGCGGCTGACGGCCGTCAAATCACGCAGTTCCAAACTTATGGAACGAACTACTTGCTAGGATTTAACTACAAGTTCTAATTTCTTCGTGTGTGTAAAGCCACCTGCTGCTTTTTGTTTTAGCTTGTGCTAAAAGAGAGAGCAAATGGTGGCTTTTCTTTTTGTATGAAAGGAACCCTTCAAAATTTTTGGTACGAATTGCGAGAAGTTTATGCAAGATCCTCATAATAAACCGATAAAGCGTGTAGTGATTGCCGGCGGTGGAACGGCAGGTTGGTTAGCTGCTTCATTAATGAAAAAGGTGTTGGGTAAAGCAGTTGATATTACTCTGGTAGAATCTGAAGCGATTGGTACGGTCGGTGTTGGTGAAGCTACCATCCCGCCAATACGCCTAGTAAACCAAGTGTTAGGTATCGACGAAGCACAGTTTCTTCATGATACTAAAGCTACGATAAAACTTGCTATACGGTTCGAAAATTGGAAAACGAAGGGTGAAAGCTACTATCACACCTTTGGTGCGCCGGGAAAAAGCATGGCGTTTTGTCATTTTCATCACTATTGGGTAAAGGCGCGCCAGCAAGGCCTAAAAGACGACCTGTGGGATTTTGACCTAAATTACCATGCCGCTGAAGCGGGACGATTTGCGCAGATAAATGCCAAAGACCCAGTCGTTGAGCTACCTTTCGCCTATCATTTTGACGCCAGTTTATACGCTCAGTATTTACGAAAGCTGAGCGAAAATATGGGGGTTGTACGCAAAGAAGGTAAAATTTCACGTGTTCAACGTTTTACCGACAGCGGTTTTATTCAAGCACTTCACTTAGAAAGTGGGGACGTGGTTGAAGGGGACCTATTTGTTGATTGCACGGGCTTTAAGGGGCTATTGATAGAGGAAGCGCTGGGCGCTGGTTACGACGATTGGTCTCACTTACTTCCTTGTGATAGTGCCATTGCTGTACCGTCTGAGCGACATGAAAAAACCGCGCCTTACACGCGCTCTATTGCCCACGATGCGGGTTGGCAATGGAGGATCCCACTGCAACACAGAAATGGTAATGGCCACGTATATAGTTCACGCTATATCAGTGATGATCAGGCCTGTGACACCTTGTTGTCAAACTTAGATACCAAACCATTGGGTGACCCTAAACTGATAAAGTTTACGACGGGCAGACGACGTAAGCAGTGGTACAAAAACGTAGTAGCAGTAGGTCTATCAAGTGGATTCTTAGAGCCACTTGAATCTACCAGTATTCACCTTATTCAATCTGCAATTGTTCGCTTAATTCAGTTGTTTCCCCACAACGGCTTTGCACCGAGCTTGGAAACGGAATATAACAAGCAGTCTGAATTAGAGTTTGAACAAATCAGAGATTTTCTTGTTTTGCATTACACCGTAAATGAGCGAACCGATAGCGCCTTTTTTAATGACATGCGAAATATTACTTTGCCCGATTCCTTAGCACATAAAATTGCGTTGTTTAAAGAAAGCGGAAATCTGCTACGAGAACAAAATGATCTATTCCTTGAAAGCTCATGGCTACAGGTCTTGTACGGTCAGGGGATTACTCCTAAGGATTATCACGGTTTGGTAAACAGTGTGCCTGAAGTTCAGTTAAATCAAATGTTAACAAGGTTGTTGGAAATCAAAAAAGAGCCCATTGCTAAGTTGCCGACACATGACGAGTATATAAATGGGATGGTTGCAAAGTATAAGCGCGCAATGAGTTGAATAATTTCATATGGTTAGAAGTGCTGCGAACGAACGCATTAGCTAACTAAACAGGTAAAGGATAAAGCAGCCAAAAGGCTGCTTTATTCGTTTTTAAGGATGAATTGTTACAATTATGCTGGTTTTTTGCTGGTAAATTAAAAATATGTTGCGCTGATGTAAATGAATACGTATGCATAGCATTGCTCCCTTTTTATACAAAACAGTAGTATTTGGTGTTGAACCATAAGAGGCATTTTTGGGTGTGGTAGTCCTAAAAGTGTCGATAATAAACAAGGAATGGGACACCAATGAAAACATTCAAACCCAGCACTATCATGGCGGCCTTGATAAGTAGTGGGGTCGCGTTTAGCGCAGCTCCTCTTTATGCCCAAGAGTCACCAGACACCTCAATAGACGAAGTTGAACGACCACAAGAAGATACCCTAGAGCGTATTGAAGTACGTGGTTTTAGTACCAGCTTGATCCAATCACTAAACCAGAAACGCTTCTCCGATACGGTTTCTGAACAAATATCTGCAGACGATTTGGGCGGACTTCCCGATGTGTCGATGGCGGATGCACTGACCCGCTTGCCGGGTATCTCTGCGGTAAGAACCGGGGGGCAAGCCGCGCAGATAAACATTCGTGGTCTATCCGGTGACTTTGTGTTTTCTACATTAAACGGTAGAGAGCAAGTATCGACCAGCGGAAGCCGGGCAATTGAGTTTGATCAGTATCCTTCAGAGCTTATTAGTGAGGCGGCGGTTTATAAATCTCCCAAGGCATCGCTTATTGAGGGGGGTATAGCGGGTACGGTAGAACTTAAAACTGCATCTCCACTTGCCATTGAAGAGCAGCATAAATTCAGCGCCAACATTCGTGGCATGTACAACGATAGAGCGTCAGAGGTGAGTGATGCTACAGAGTATGGACATAGACTGAGTTTCTCATATCAAGGTAAATTCCTTGACGATACGCTAGGTGTATCACTAGGTTATGCTCGTTTATTCCAACCGAGCGTTTCTACTCAATTCATTGGTTTAGCTTATAACGGTCAAGTTGATGTAGACGGACTTGAAGGTGATATAGACGGGCCAGCAGATTGCCCCAATTGTGAACTCATTTCAGAAGGCTTTGAAATGCAGCACAAGGGCGGGGAAGAGACTCGCGATGGTTACGTTGCCGCGTTTGAATGGGCACCTATCGATACCTTTACACTTAAAGCTGATGCTTTTATCTCGAAATTTGACTCCGAAGCCTTTGCCCGTGGATTTCGCGTTAAGCTAGGTGGAATAAACGCTGGTATAACTAATCCTGTAGTAGTAAATAATAGCGTAATTGGCGGCACATTTTCTCGTACAGACAATAGCTTTACCCGTGTTGAGTTGGTAAACGACGACAATCAAGATTTCGACAGTGTCACCAACTTAGGCGTGAATGCTAGCTGGGAAATATCGCCAGATTTAGCAGTTCAGTTTGACGTTTCCCGCTCAAGTGCAGAAAGCGACTTTAGAAACGGCTTACTGTGGTCGCTTGTTGGCGAAGATGCGACAGCGGCAAACCCCGTGTTCGACGAAAACGTCCAAATTTCTTATTTGCTCAACGGACTAAACTTACCTGATATCGGTTTTAATCAAAGTGATGCTTTTACAGACTTAGACCGTGTAATGGTAAGTAAATACGGTATTTATCCGTATGAAAACAAAGATGAGTTAGACGCCTATCGCGTAGACTTCCAATATTATGTCGATGTGCCAATCATTTCTGGCTTTGAATTTGGCTATCGTTACTCAGACCGGGAATATAACAATGACCGCTCTGTGTTTGAATACGGAAACGATAGTGCATTCTCAGTAAGCGAACCGCCACTTCAGTTAACTTCTGATATGGTCGAAGAGGTTAATTGGAGCGGTGATTTTGGTTATTTTCCAAGTTATCTTTCCGTTGATCTAGACAGTGCACTTAATGCTTGGTTTCCAAGCGGTAGGCCACAGCCTGTTCAAACGTGGGGACCAGGCGCTGCCGGCGTTATCAATGGTCCAGGTACCGGGCCTGCTACTGCGTGGACGCTACAAGAAAGTGGCGATGTATTTGAAACTGTGAATTCTGCCTACTTGATGGCAAACATTAATACAGAAATTGGCAGTATCCCTGTTACAGGTAATGTTGGTGTTCGTTACGTTAAAAGTAAACAAAGTTCAACGACGCTACAGCGTGCTACTCAGTTAATTGAAGACCTTGAGACCGGAACATCGGTTGAAGTTAGTGACCCTACGGCTGGTGCACAAAACATTACCGACGACGTAGGGTTAATTAATAACTTTTATCGCCCAGCGTTGATAAGTCACGAATATTCTGACGTTTTGCCTTCAATTAACCTGAACTTCAAACTTACAGATGACACGCAACTTCGTGTAGCTGCTGCAAAAGTGATGGGCAGAGCGCCAATAAACCGTTTTGCCGCAAATGCGTCAACCACTATTGAAACGGTTACCGCTTTCCAAGACAGAGATTCGGGTGAAATTACGCTTTCCAACCCTACGGCAAGGGTTAGCGGTAGCGCCCGTAACAGCCCTTATTTAGAACCATTCTATGCAACTCAATACGACGTTTCGTGGGAGTATTATTTCTCAGATACGGAAGGTGCATTAGTTGTTGCTGGCTTTTATAAAGACATTGAATCGTTCGTAGAAGACATCGAAATAGAGCCTTATGATTTTGAAGCAAACGGCATTGTAATTCCTGATAACGTAAGTGTGCCGGTTTACTTGACGCCAGAGTTTGCAGGACAGGAAGCCGAACTAGCGCTCGATGAAAATGGCGACCCTATCTTTATTACCGTTCCTACTGAAAATGGAAGCTACAGCACAGCGGTAAATAATGCCGAAGGTGGCTATATTCGCGGTTTAGAAATCGCCTATACGCAAATTTATAGCATGCTGCCTGGCATGTGGTCAGGCTTAGGCGTTAGCGCAAGTTACTCTTACACCGAAAGTGAAATTCAACGCACGCTAGGTGATGACGTGTATGCCGCTAACTTACCAGGTCTTTCTGAAAACGTTGCTACGCTAACCGTGTTTTGGGAATACGAAGGTTTTGAAACTCGCTTGTCTAGCCGATATCGCGACGCATTTGTTTCGCAGCAAGTAGCGGTAAACGATCAGGTGGTTAATTTTGATGAAGAATTGGTTATTGATTACCAAGCGTCGTACGAGATTAACGACAATTGGAGCGTACTATTTCAAGTTAACAACCTAACAGACGAGCCAACGAAGAGCTATTTCTCATCAGAAGAGCAAACCGGCACTATCCAATACTTTGGTACGCAATATTACCTAGGGATGACATATCAACTATGAAAATCAGCATCTTAGGTAATTTATTTAGCAACACGAAGGAATATTCGGTTGCCAAAAGTAGCGAAAATATTCAGGAGAATTCTATGTTTACTAAAAAAAGAGTAGTGCGCGCTGCGTTACTCGTAGTAGGCGCATATACACTTGCAGGTTGCGGTGGCTCGGGCGTAGAGTCGGGCACGAACGATCTGCTTACCTGTGAGGTGCCAAATGTACCTAATTCAACAGGTACGGCTTGTGAACCGCCACCACCTATTCAATGCGATGCGCCGCTCGTACCTAATGAAGCGAACGATGCATGTGAAGCCGGTGCTGATCCAAGTTTACCTGCACCTGTATTTACCCCTTCATCTAATCAAGCTGTACTTTATTATAATCGGGCTGCTGTTGACGCTGATAACTCAAGTAACGATGCAGCTTATGAAGGCTGGAGGCTACATACTTGGAATAATGACGAGTGTGATGCTTATGCTGACGCAGACACGGATTGGGCCAACGGTCGCATTCATAGCGGTATCGATCCAAACTATGGTGCGTATTGGATTCTTGACCTCAAAGAAGGGTATGGAAGCTGCCACAATTTCATCATCCACAAAGGCACTGACGATGCCGGAAAAGAAATGGGGGGCGGAGACTTCCAGGGTTCTTTAGTACAAGATGATGAAACATTTGTACGCATGAATTTTACCCTCTCTGGCGAGGCAACCATATTCGAGTTTCCTATCATGTCTCTTGGTCCTCAGCCTGTTGATATCGAGGGTTTTGGCGCGCATTGGTTAGATGCCAACACTATTTTATGGGACGTACCTGAAACTGTTTCAGAGGTGAAACTTCACTATTCAGCACAGGCTGACTTAGAGAGCACGCTGGAAGAGGGTATTAACGGTACTCAAGTAACGTTAATGAGTACAACACTTACCGAAGAGCAATCTGCCCGTGCGCCGCACTTATCTGCTATGCAGGCTTGGGAAGGCGACTGGTCGTTCGAAGATGCTAAAACCGTGTTGACGACACAAGCCGTAGTAGGGGGTTACGATGCTGACGGTGCGCTTGTTGTTGCGACCGGGATCCAGCTGGCTAACGGAATAGACGCACTATATACGCTCGGTGAAGACGATGCCGACGAAGCTCAACTTGGTGGTATCTACTCTGATACAGGTATTACTGCCGCATTGTGGGCGCCTACTGCTTCAAATGTTGATCTTCTGATTTATAACGACAACAAGACATTAAGCCAACGTATTGATATGGTTCGCGATGATACGTCTGGTGTCTGGCGTCATGAAGGCGATATGTCCCTAGACCGTCAGCTTTACCGTTATGAAGTTACCGTCTATCACCCTATTTCGGGGAATGTAGAAACGCTGCTTGTTACAGACCCATATTCTGTGTCACTAAGCACAAACGGCCGTTTCTCTCGCTTCGTAAATCTAGCTGATGATGATTTAAAACCTGAAGGGTGGGATTCTCACACCATCCCTACGGTTGAAAATTACGAAGACGCAGTTATTTACCAAGGTCACATTCGTGATTTCAGTGTGCGTGATATGTCTACTTCTGAAGAAAATCGAGGTAAATACCTTGCCTTTACTGAAGAGGGCACAGCACCGGTTGAGCACCTTAAAAAGCTTGTTGATGCAGGGCTTACTTACTTCCATATACTTCCAGCAAATGACATTGCAACCATCGATGAGGATCCAACAAAAACGGTAGATTTATACGATACGGTAGGCAAACTGTGTCGCTTAAATAGCAGTGCTGCGGTATGTGAAGAAGAAAGCGCTGATGCATTGCTAATTGACGTTTATAACGGTTACGATCCTTTATCTCAAGCGGGTAAAGCCCAGCAGCTTACTAATGATTTACGCAATCTAGATACATTCAACTGGGGCTATGATCCTCATCACTTTAACGCGCCGGAAGGCAGCTATGCGTCGAGTGCAGAGGGAGTAGAACGCATTGTAGAAATGCGCGCCATGATCCAAGCACTTCACGAGATGGGGCTACGTGTTGCACTTGATGTAGTCTATAACCATACCAATGCGTCTGGTGTTTTCAGTAAGTCAGTATTAGACAAAGCGGTACCGGGCTACTATCACCGTTATGAAGTGGATACGGGTGCGATTGTTCGTGAAACGTGCTGTGATGACACAGAGCCTCGCAATGTCATGATGGAAAAGTTCATGGAAGATTCGCTGCTGATGTGGACTGAGCATTATAAGTATGATTCATTCCGTTTCGACATCATGAGCCAAGCTACAAAAGACACTATGGTACGCTTGCGTGATGCAGTCCAAGCTATCGATGCTGACAACTATTTCTACGGTGAAGGCTGGACTAAAATAGACCGCGGTTACGAGCAAGCGAGCCAGCTCAATATGGCCGGTACTGAGATTGGTACCTATAACGACCGTATTCGCGAAGCTATTCGCCAGGGCGCTATCTTTAGGCCGGAAGATGAAGGGCTATTAAGCGCGCAAGACCGTGTAAAAATGGGCATGATCGGAACGTTAAAAGACTATGTTTTGGAGACGTCTTCAGGAAGTGCAGGCGCTACCAGTAACTTAGGCGGCTATGCAGAAGATCCTGCGGATATCATTAACTACGTGTCGAAGCACGATAATGAAACACTGTGGGATCAGTTAAACTACACGCTTCCACAAGATATTACTCTAGAACAGCGGGTTCGTGCCCAAAATGTGGCAATGGGTATTAATCTTGTGTCTCAAGGTATTCCATTTTTACAAATGGGCGGCGACATGCTTCGCTCAAAATCAATGGATAGAAATACCTATGATGCGGGCGACTGGTTTAACTACGTCGACTTCACCTACGAAACGAACAACTGGAACGTAGGTTTACCGTTGGCACAAGACAACGAAGCCCGTTGGGAAGAAATGGGTGAATTCATTTACAATCCAAATCGCACGGCCTCAATGGCAGATATTATGTTTGCCTCTGATGTGTTTGCAGAATTGCTTAATATTCGAATGACAAGTCCGCTGTTTAGATTAACCACCGCTGAAGACATCATCGACCGTATAGGTTTCCACAATATTGGTGAACGCCAGCAGCGTGGTCTTATAGCGATGAGTATTGATGACGGCATATCTGAAAACAGCGAAGTACCTCGCCAAGATTTAGACATAATGAATGATGCGGTTATGGTGCTAGTGAATACAGGGTATGAAGATAAGTCTATCACGGTAAACACAGCAACAGGTTTTTCGCTTCACGCCACACAAATGAATTCTGTCGATGCTGCGGTACGCGGCGCCACATTTGTAGAAGATGAAGATGGTAATGGAACCTTTACCGTTCCGGCACTAACTATTGCTGTTTTCGTAAAACCACAGTCTGGAGCTCAAGGTTATGGTCTATCAGCGTATGCCACGTCTGGTGCGCCTGATGTTGTTCCTTACGGCGACACCATCGCTTACCTGCGTGGAGATATGAATGGTTGGTCAACGGATGATGCATTTACCTATCAGGGTGACGGTAAGTACACCGTAACAGCTACACTTGAAGGTGGCGTTACATATGGATTCAAATTCGCATCTGAAGATTGGAGTACAGTGAACTTTGGCGCAGCCGATGGTGAAGAAGGTACAGTAATAGCGGGTGAAGAAAAGGTTCTAGCACGTACTAATACTAACCTTTCATTTACACCAGCGACGAGCGCGACCTACCTATTTACTATTGATGCGACTGATAGCGAAGCACCAATCCTTATGGTTGAAAACGAAGAGCCCTATGTTGGCACACCAGTGTATCTTCGTGGTGCAATGAACGACTGGGGTACGGCTGAGGAGTTTGCGTACCAAGGCGGACGTATTTACACTTTCTCTCGTGATGTTGAACCAGGAACTTACGAGTTTAAGGTTTCTTCAGAAGATTGGAATACCGTGAACTTCGGTGCGATCTCAGCCGATGATTCAGATCGCAACCTTGCGCCTGGTCAGACTTTGGGGCTCGCCGCTACTAACGACAATCTTATTTTGAACATTGAAACCGCAGACCGCTATGTGTTCGTATTCAACGTCACTGATTTAGATGCGCCAACCATTGGTGTATTTAAAGAAGCGTTTTGGGGCGACACTCAAGTTTATATTCGTGGTGGTATGAATGGCTGGGGAGCGGTCGATATGTTTGAATATCAAGGAGAAGGTGTTTATACCGCAGACATTGAATTGAGCGCAGGTAGTATTGAATTCAAAGTCGCTTCTGAAGACTGGTCGACAGTAAACCTTGGCAGCCCGAACGATGCAGCAAGCAACGTAGTAACGCCTAGCGAGCCGAAAATACTTGGCGCAAGTAACAATAATCTCATGATTGAAGTTGCAGAGTCTGGTCTATACGAGTTTAAGGTATCTGGCCCTGATGGAAATGCACCTACGTTAACGGTTACGAAAAAGTAAGACCGAATAAACGCTAATTTGGTAAATTTCTAATAAACCAAGATTTAAAAACCGCAACGTAGTTTGCGGTTTTTTGTTTTTGGCATATCTCTTGATTCTCTAGTAGTATCACCAAGAAAATAGTGGTCGTACCAGAGTGGTTGAATTTATTCAAAAGGAGATGAAAATGAAACGTGCACTTGTTGTTGAAGGTGGCGCTATGCGCGGAGTTTTTGCAGCAGGCGTGTTAGACAAATTCATGGAGCATGACTACCATTCGTTCGACTTCGCGATTGGTGTTTCAGCTGGCGCAACTAATCTTTCAACCTACGTGTCGAAAATGCATGGGCTTAGTAAAACCATCATCACGCAATACGCCACAAAGAGGGAGTTTTTTAGCCCGCTTCGTTTCATAAAAGGTGGGCACATGACAGATGTCCATTGGCTATGGCATCACTCTAAACAGTCCATGAATATTCCTGCACCAGGTGAAAAAAGCAGCATGCCACTGTATGTTGGGATTACTAATGCAGAGTCAGGTGAATGTGAATATATACAAGCCACCAAAGATAATGTTGATGATTTAATGGTAGCTTCCTGTGCGTTGCCAACTGCATACCGAGACGAAATTTCAATAAATGGTACGCGATACTTGGACGGGGGAGTGGCAGATGCAATACCTGCTATCCAAGCATACAAAATGGGTGCGAAGGATATCACGGTTATTCTTTCTCAACCGTTAGGTTTTACAAAACCAGAAGTAAAGTCTGTTTGGCTAATGCAAAAGATGTATGGCAACCAGCCTGCGCTACTCGATAAGATGTTGCAGCGTGCAGCCATTTATAACGAAACGTTAGCTTTTCTCAATAATCCACCCGACGACTGCACAATCCGTGTGATAGCGCCTGATGAAGCTTTTTGCGTTAAGCGTTTAACTATGGATAAGAAGAAGTTATTGCGAGGCTACGGTCAAGGGCGGCGCATGGCAAGACGCTATCTTAAACATTGCTATGAGAATTCAGTGGAAAGACAGCGCAAAAGCGCATAGCTACTAGACTTATTTTTTCTTTCTGTACAAAGCCTGTATGCAAATCGCAACAAAAGGCTTATAGAGCTTGGTTTTTTTTCCAAGCTTTTTTTATTTCAAATAAAACTCTATTTTTTCAGTATCTTACCCTGTTTCAATTTGGCAACAGTTTAAGATTAAGTTACTGGTTCATACTTCTAGTACCAACCTCACACATCGTGAATCGTTGATTTTGGCAACGTTATTTCCCTTACATTGCTCACAACTAGTGCTGTTGCCTTCCCGTTTGAACACAAGTTGCCATTTTTCCTATTTTAGTAACATTTTGAAAAAAAAGAATTTTATCGAGTTTATGAAGCTCTCTTGTGTAAACTTTGCAGGCAATGTGTAATATTTTCATTAAACTGGTCTGCATCTTGCTGAACAGGTGACAATAAACGCTGTTTTTTATCGATGCGAAGATTTCAGATGGCTCATCTATCTCAACATTAAATACTTCTTAAAAAAAAGGATCGAGTAAATAGGCCATACTGTCACATGTTATTAAAATATAGAAATTATAATCGACCACGCTTTGCAATATCACGTGCTTCTCGATAAGAAGAGGAGACCAATGCTCATTGGCAGAAATGCCTATTGGCATAGGTGAATCGCGAGTTCTGTGTCTACCGCTTTTTTTGATAAGTTTAATCATACTTAAGGCTAGTTTACGCTAACCTGTCTAGAAGCGTGAGAAAGAACGTGGCAATATCAAATGCTGAATAAAAAATAAAATAAATATAAACGTGCAAATTGCGAATCAGAAAATGTCAATTGGGTTGATAAACCCGAAAAATCCCGTAAATGTTGCTTCTATACTGCGAGCTGCAGGTTGTTATGGTGTGGCCAGCGTTTTTTATACTGGTCAGCGCTATCGATTTGCTAAAGATTTTAATGCGGATACGAAAGCGTTTCATAAAGTCATTCCGACCATTGGGGTCGACGACTTAAAAGAAGTAGTGCCTGAAGGTGCGTCAGTCGTAGCGGTTGAACTGGTAGAGGGTGCTACACCACTACCTTTGTTTGAGCACCCGAGCAATGCGTTTTACTTGCTAGGTCCTGAAGATGGCAGTATTGGCGAAGACGTTTTGTCTTGGTGCGATCATGTTGTCTACGTTCCTACTTTTTCATGCATGAATTTAGCGGCCACAGCAAATGTGTTGCTGTATGACCGTCTGTCAAAGTCTGATTACGTAAGTGGGGATGCACTTATCAGACAAAGTAGAGATACGAATAACAAATCTAAGATTAAATAGTAATTAAATAACTAAGGCTGTCGTTGCGAACAGGAAGTTACCCACAAGCCTAATAATAAATTAAATCAGGGGAGCTTTGCGTTGAAGATGAGAACAATGAGCGCAGTTCGAGCGTTTAATGGCGCCGTGTCTAACAAACTGAGTCGACTACCACAAACATTTTCTAGGGTACTCCCTAGTCGTTTCTCACTCGAAGAGAGTATTTCTAATTTCTTCTTTAGCCGTTACGAACTTGTGATTGCTAACGAAGAAAGTGAAAAGCAGGTGAGTTATAAAACGCGACACAAAGTGTATTGTGAAGAAATGAACTTCGAGCAGAAAAATGCCACTGCATTAGAAAAAGACAAGTTTGATGATCGCGCGATCAATTGCTACATCAAGCATTTGCCAACAGGAGAGTGTGCAGGCACGATAAGGTTGGTCTTGCCAACTGAAGCTGGCTTGGCACTTCCATTAGAAGAAAAGTGTGCGGAAGTAATTGGCGATGGTGCATTGCTACCTTCAAACTTGTCTCCACAAAGCGTCTGTGAAATCTCTCGCCTTGCAATACCGAGAGAATTTAGAGTGCGACAGTTACGCTCTAAAATCCTACCCTCTGAAAAAATTGAAAAAGTTAAACAAAAGAAAAATGTTCCATTTAACGTTGAGCATTTTCCTTATCTTTCAATTGCGCTGTACTTAATGGCAACGAGTGTGTGCCTTCATTTAAACGTTAAGCATGCCTATGTGCTAATGGAGCCTAAGTTAGCAAGAAGAATGAAGGCATTCGGTATTCATTTTAATCCAGTAGGTGAAGCTATTGAATTCAATGGCAAACGTATGCCATATAGATTGTCACCGCACGTACTGCTTGATGATTTAGCAAAACCACTAAAAGGTTTTCACAGAAAGATTCATTCAGAACTAAATAGTGCGTTACAAGCTATTGGCGATGTGGCCGTTCCCACCATTGAGCACACTCGAAAGCCGCTTCGCATAGCCCATGCAGCATGACACCATGCTATCTGGAATACTAAGCCGCCTCGTCAGGCGGTTTTTTTATGTTTGAATACGTATGCATGTTTTTTAACATCCAGTTAACGCGTATCCTGTTGGCATAATTTACGTTTATCACAATGATTACCATGCCAAATTTCCAATTTCGTTTTTGTCTTAAACCCTTGTCAATTGCTATGCTGTCAATTGGATTAACAGCGTGTACAGGGCCGACCTCTCCAGTGAATAATCAAAAACCGGTGATCAAAGACGCTAGTCTGAAACCATTTGGTCAAAGCGGCGAAAGTTCGACGCTAAACGATTCGGCTGAAAGGCAAGGTAAACCGGTCGTTTATCAAGTTTTTACTCGCTTGTTTGGAAACACGAATACAAATAACCAGCCTTGGGGCACAATTGAGCACAATGGGGTAGGTAAGTTTAGTGATTTTACTCCCGAAGCGCTAAAGGCCATAAAATCTTTGGGAACCAGTCATATCTGGTATACCGGTGTGCCGCACCATGCGGTGATTAATGACTACACTGATTTTGGTATTTCAAACGACGACCCAGATGTAGTGAAAGGCAGAGCGGGCTCTCCCTACGCAGTTAAAGATTACTACAACGTTAATCCAGACCTAGCCGATGATCCAGCCAAGCGTTTAGAAGAATTTGAAGCGCTAATTGCCAGGACTCACGCAGCGGGAATGAAGGTTATTATCGATATTGTGCCTAATCATGTCGCCCGTGATTACCATTCACTTTCTGCACCTGAAGGTGTAAGTGATTTCGGCGCGCACGACGACACGTCTGTTGAATACGCCCGTGATAACAACTTTTACTATGTAGTAGGTGAAGCGTTTCAAGTGCCCACAGCTGATAACTATCAACCTCTAGGTGGTGAAAAGCATCCACTATCTGACGGTAAGTTCGAAGAGTTTCCAGCAAAATGGACAGGCAACGGTGCTAGAGCTTCGAAACCGGATATAAACGACTGGTACGAGACCGTAAAAGTGAACTATGGCGTGAAGCCTGACGGCACTTACGACTTTCCAGTTTTACCTGAAGAGTACAGTGATAAGTCTTTTGAAGAACATGCCGCATTTTGGCAAGGAAAAGACGTACCAGATTCGTGGTATAAATTCAGAGATATTGCACATTATTGGATAGATAAAGGTGTCGACGGTTTCCGCTACGATATGGCCGAAATGGTGCCTGTTGAGTTTTGGTCGTTTCTAAATAGCAGTATTAAACAAAAGGCACCTAATGCGTTCTTGCTAGCGGAAGTTTATCAACCAGATAAGTATCGCGAGTATATCCACCAAGGCAAAATGGACTACCTTTACGACAAGGTGGGTTTCTACGACACATTAAAAACGATTATGCAGGGGAGTGGAGAAGTAAGCAAACTGGTTACTATTCATGATGAAATCAATGATATCGCCCCGCATATGCTTCATTTTTTAGAAAATCACGACGAACAACGTATAGCCAGCCCCGACTTTGCCGGTAGTGCCCAGAAAGGTAAACCCGCGCTCGCAGTGAGTGCGCTTATTAGCAGTTCGCCTACGCTGTTGTACTTTGGTCAAGATGTGGGTGAAGACGGTAGCGAGGAGACTGGTTTTGGAGATCCAACACGTACGTCAATTTTCGATTATGTAGGTGTTCCTGCCCATCAGCGTTTTATGAACGACGGTAAGTTTGATGCAGGGAAATCTACCGAAGATGAAAAAGCACTTCACCAATTTTACCAAGACGTGATGGCTATTGCTGCCACAAACCCTGCAGTTACAGGTGAATATCAAAGCCTACACGCGCTCAATCTTGATGTGAAAGATTCAGCCTATACTGAGCAGCAATTTGCTTTTGTGCGCGCGCAAGGTGAGCACGGATTTGTGGTTGTGGCTAATTTTAACGATAAGCCTACAGGTGCAATGAAGCTTGTTGTTCCTTCAAATGTTTTTGGTGAAGATAGCGATCGGATCACGCTAGCGCCTATGCTTTCTCATGAAGGCATAACACTAGAAAAAGAGGGCATTTACTACAACGCTTCGTTCTCATTGGAAGGGCTTGAGACTAAAGTATTCGCCTTCTAATTAGGTTTTATCACATGCTGCTGAGTTAACGCGAAACACCATGTTTTTTTACATGGTGTTTCGTGAATACGTATGCAGAGCATTGGTCAGATCGGACGGGCAAGGTAGTATCTCATCACCATCTTGTACTTAACGTATTTTTAACATGGGGTTGATGTGCCAAAACGTAATCGTGTAACTAATGACAGTGGTCATAAAAAAATCCAAAAGCGCGCAATTCCGCTTCTCCTCAGCTGTATCACTACCTTTCCTTTGTTCTCGGTTCAATCATCTGCAAACAGTGGCATTAATGTTTACCCGCCGAATTGGTGGGTTGGTATGCAAAACAGTAATGTAGAATTGATGCTTTATGGTGATGATGTTGCCGATGACACTGTTTCAATAGCGAAAGGCGATGTAAGCGTTAAGCATAGCCAAGCCCTTGATAGTGAAAACTATCTATTCGTAACGCTAGACACGTCGAATGTTAGTGCCCAGGAACTCGTTATCAGGCTTACTGACAGCGATGGTACGACCCGTGATTTAACTTACACCCTGGAAAAAAGAGCACAAGGCTCAGCGTCGCGCGAAGGCTTTGGGCCTCAAGATGCTATTTATCTTATTGCCCCAGACAGATATGCTAATGGTAATAAGGAAAATGATAATGTTAAGGGTTATGGCGATCCCGCAGACCGTTCATTCAAAGGTGGTCGCCACGGTGGTGACATTCAAGGTATTGTTGATAACCTCAATTATATTCAGGATATGGGCTTTACTCAAATATGGACAATGCCCATGCTCGAAAATGCCATGGATAAATACAGTTATCATGGCTATTCCACCACGGACTACTACAAAATAGACCCTAGATTTGGTTCCAATGACGATTTTATTGCGTTAAGTACTGAAGCTAGATCAAAGGGTCTTGGCATTATAATGGATATGGTACTTAACCATATAGGCAGTAATCATTTATGGATGAAAGATACGCCGTCACACGACTGGATCAATAACAACGGTAAATTTGTAGGGACAACCCACAAGCGTGAAGCTCTTCACGACCCTCACGCCATAGCAAGCGATATAAAAGGGTTTAGCGATGGTTGGTTTGTGCCAACCATGCCGGACTTAAATCAGCGCAATCCGCATTTAGCGAACTACCTTATTCAAAACGCGATTTGGTGGGTTGAAAGCGCTGGGCTAAGTGGAATACGAGTGGATACGTACTCCTATCCTGATAAGGCGTTTTTGAGCCAATGGACAAACCGCATAATGGACGAGTACCCGAATTTCAATATAGTAGGGGAAGAGTGGTCAGTTAACCCCGCAATCACGGCATATTGGCAGGCGGGTAGCCACCGCCACGATGATTACGATAGCGCTCTACCATCGGTAATGGATTTCCCGCTTCAAGCCGCAGTCGTTGAAGCGTTGAGCAATGATGAAAGCTGGAATTCTGGCTTCATCTCTGTATACGAAACTTTAGCTACTGACTTTTTGTACGGCGACCCGAATAATTTGGTCATCTTTCCTGATAACCACGATATGAGCCGCATTTTTACTCAGCTCGGTCATGATAAAGACAAATGGAATATGGCTATGACGCTATTGCTCACTACGCGCGGTATTCCACAAGTTTTTTACGGTACAGAAATTTTAATGGGTAACGAAGGCAGTGAAGACCACGGTATTATTCGTTCTGACTTTCCAGGCGGGTGGCCTTCGGACAATGACAAAAACGCTTTTACCGGGCACGGTTTAACGGATGATGAGCGTTGGGCACAGCAGCGTGTGAAGGGCTTACTTCAACTGCGTAAATCACACCCTTTGCAGTTTAGAGGCCTGTTGAAGCATTTTGCACCGGAGAATGGGGTTTATACCTATATTCGAGAGGCAAATGTCGATTCAGCCAGTGGTGCTGATAAATCAAATACTAATCAGTCTGATAAAATATTGGTCATCTTAAATAAAAAGCCAGTGGACCTGCCTCTAAACAAGTATGCAGAGGTGCTAAGCACACACCAGACATTAACACGTGTTAGCGATGGGATATCTTTTAAGACGACGGATATCTTAAGCTTACCAGCAATGTCTGCTAGTGTTTTCATTGTGCAGTAATCGTATTAACTATAGTAAAACAATAAATAGAGCAAAGTATGCAAGCAACTCAACCACGCCTTTCTTTCTGGCAAATATGGAACGTCAGCTTTGGCTTTCTAGGTGTTCAATTCGGTTTTGCACTGCAAAACGCAAACGTAAGTCGTATCCTTTCAGACTTAGGGGCAGACCTTCACTCGCTATCACTATTTTGGCTCGTCGCGCCAATCATGGGGTTAATCGTTCAACCAATTGTTGGCTCAGCATCTGATAGAACGTGGAATCGATTAGGTCGACGCCGCCCGTTCATCCTTGCTGGTGCAATCGCCGCAGTATTGGGTATGATTTTACTGCCTAATGCGCCGATATTTGTTGCCTTCTTGGCACCTATGGTAATGGGCGCGTTAATGGTTGCACTTATGGACGCGTCGTTTAACGTATGTTTTCAGCCGTTTCGCTCATTGGTGTCAGACATGGTACCGCCGTCACAACGCAATGTTGGCTATTCGATTCAGTCATTACTGATTAATATAGGCGCAGTTATCGGCTCAATACTGCCATTTGTACTTACCAATGTTATTGGCCTTGAAAATACGGCACAAATGGGTGAGGTTGCACCTTCTGTTGTTTGGGCTTTCTACATTGGCGCTACAGTACTGCTTGGTACGGTCATTTGGACGGTAGTTCGTACCAAAGAATACGCACCAGATGAATACAACCGCTATAAAGGGCTTACCGAAGAGCAGCCTGCAACTGAAAAAGCACCGCTAGGACAACGCTTAAGTGAGTTTTTCACGTTAGTAAAAGATATGCCAAAGACGATGAAACAACTTGCTGTCGTGCAGTTTTTCTCGTGGTTTGCGCTCTTTATTATGTGGGTATACACCACACCTGCTATTACGCAGCATATATGGAATGTAGATAAGCAGTGGTTTGACCCAGCTTATATTGCTGCAGCCCCGATGGTGCCTGAAACCATCATCATGGCCAAGGGAGCCGCTGGTGATTGGGTAGGGATTCTATTTGCTGCGTATTCGGTATTTGCTGCTATTTTTTCTATTTTCTTAGCAAAACTCGCTGACAAGTTTGGTCGCAAAACGGTTTACGCTTCGTCTTTAGCGCTAGGTGGCCTGAGCTACGTAAGCTTCTTGTTATTCCAAGACCTGACGATGATCAACGTAAACTTAGTGATTACTGAAGTAACAGTACCTTTGGGCGCAGTGAAGCTGTTAATCCCTATGGTAGGCGTAGGTATAGCGTGGGCTGCCATTCTTGCTATGCCTTACGCTATGTTAGCTGGTGCGTTACCTGCAAATAAAACGGGTGTTTATATGGGTATCTTCAACTTTACCGTTGCCGCCCCTCAAATTGTTTCGGGCCTAACTGCTGGCTGGATTCTAAGTTCTGTTTTCGACAACGACGCAAAGTACATTATCGTTGTTGCCGGAGTTTCTATGTTAATTGGTGCGGTTTCAGTTTTCTTCGTGAACGAGGCCGATAAGCAAGAAATTGAAGAAGCGCAGGGAGCTTAATATGTCATTTAATCGTACAACAATCGCATTAACGTTAGCTGGTTTATTTTGCTCAGCCTGCTCGAGTACATCTGTTCCTTCATCTAACGATATACAAGAAAACAGCCACGCTATCGTGGGTACCACTACGCCATTTGCTAGCGAAGCGGTGTACTTTGTTGTAACAGATCGTTTTGTAGACGGCGACCCTTCGAACAATCATGAAGAGCAGGGAGGCGATCACCCTACGTGGCAACTGCCCTTAGAAGGTCCTGAAGGTAAGAAAGCCTATGTGGGTTACATGGGCGGTGATTTACAGGGTATCTTAAACAACGCCGATTATATTAAAGAAATGGGGTTCACGGCAGTATGGATGACGCCTGTCCACGATAACCCGGACTATGCGTTTAATGGCGATGAACCCATTACTTATGGCGGTGCCTTTAAAGACGGTGGTAAAACGGGTTATCACGGCTATTGGGCAACGAATTTCTATAAAGCTGACGAGCATTTGGTTAGCGCCAATTTAAGCGTTAGTGACTATACGGCGAAAATGCGTCAGCATGGCCTTAAGTCCGTGTTTGATATTGTGGCAAATCATGGCACACCAAGCTTCACCATGGAAAAGGACTTACCCGGCTACGGGGAAATATATGACAGTGATGGAAATCTGGTTGCTGATCATCAAAACTTGGCACCTGAAGAGCTTGACCCTGAAAACAACCCGCTTCATAGCTTTTTTCACAACTATCCAGATTTAGTAAAGCTTTCTAATCTAGATGACGAAAACCCCGCCGTACGCGATTATCTCATCAACAGCTATTTGTATTGGATTTCTCAAGGTGCTGATGCATTTAGAATAGATACAATCAGGCATGTGCCTCATGCGTTTTGGCGTGAAGCGTCAGATCGTATACGCGAGCAAAACCCTGACTTTTTTATGTTTGGCGAAGCATTTGACTATGAGGCGAACAACATTGCCCAACATACGTTACCGAAAAATGGGGGCGTCAGTGTATTAGACTTTCCTATGCAAAAGGCCATGGTGAATGTATTTGAAAAGCCGCTAGAGAGTGATTTTGCTGACTTAGAAACGGTGCTTCATCTTACGCACGGGCCATATAACAATCCATATGAATTAACTACGTTCTACGATAACCACGATATGGCGCGCATTAATGCCACTGATGAAGGCTTTATTAATGCGCATAACTGGTTGTTTACAGTAAGAGGCATTCCGGTTGTATACATGGGATCTGAAATTGGCTTCATGCGCGGTACGGCGGAACATGCCGGCAATCGTAACTATGTTGGCCAAGAGCGCCTAGACCAAGCCAAGAAACATCCTATTCAACAGGCGCTAACAAAGATTGCCAATGTGCGTAAAAACACGGTAGCACTGCAGCGCGGTGTTCAAGTCAACGTTGAACTTGACGGTCATCAAGCGGCGTTTTATCGCGTTGTTGATACTGCAGAAACACAGCAGACTGCACTTGTATTGCTTAATAAGGGTAATGCCGCACAATCTTTTGAGGTTAGTGACTTTATGCAATCGGGCGACTGGACGGAACAATTATCTGGAGAAACGCAAACGGTAGAACTCGGTGATGCGTTAACCGCAACGGTTAAGCCCAATGGCGTTCAGGTATGGGTGCGCGAAGGTCAAGTAAGTAACAGCGCATTACTTGCTCAAATTAAGCACCAGTTGGCCCGCCAATAAAACGTGTTTAGCGCACAATAAAAAAGCCCCGTGGTTGTATAACGCCCCGGGGCTTTTTGTTTAGTTTCTAGCGTGTAATTTGCACACGCTTACTCACTGCCACATGACTGCCTAATAATAATATCCGCAGGCATTAAATAATCCTGAACGTCTTCGTTGTTAATGGCTTTTAATAAGGTGTTTACCAATAACTCTCCCGCCAGTTTGGTATTTTGCTGAACAGTGGTGAGCGAAGGCGTGGTGTAGGCTGAAACCGCAATATTGTCATAGCCAACCACGGCTACATCATCAGGCACATTCACTTTTGCCTGGCGCAGCGCTCTAAGCACGCCCATTGCAATAAGGTCTGATGCGCAGACAATTGCTTGGGGAAGTTCGCCACTTTGCAGCAATGATTTCACCGCTTCTGACCCCGCATCCTCAGTCGAAATAGCATTGCGTTGAACACTTGACTGATCAAGCCCATGAGATTGAAGTGTTTCAAAATAACCGTTAAAACGCGCTTTGAATTCAGGGGCGTGATCGCCGTTGTCGCCAATAAACGCAAAGGAAGTTTTACCCAAGCCAATTAAATGTGACGTTATGCTTTGGCCACCTTGATAGTTATCACAACCGATACTAACCCCTGGGTGGGCTTCATCTGGCGCACCCCAACGAACAAAGTGGGTGCCCTGCGATTCAAGTTGCGCGACTTTGTTTTGGTAATCAGTATAGTCGCCATATCCTAATAGAATAATGCCGTCAGCCTTATTTGAGTCTTCATATTCTGCGTGCCAGTCATCATCTAAATTTTGGAAGGACACAAGCAGATCATAGTTTGCTTGCGCACACGCGCGGGTAATACTGCCGAGCATCGCTAGGAAGAACGGATTAATCATCGAATCATCGGACGTAGGATCTTCAAACAAGAGTAGGGCAATTGTGCTGCTCTTTTGCTTTCTCAAGTTACTTGCGTTTTTATCCACTTTGTAATTGAGTTCCCGGGCAATACGCTGAACGCGATCTCTAGTTTCTTGATTAACTAGCGGGCTATTATTTAACGCTCGCGAAACCGTCGACTGCGAAACACCTGCCAAGTGGGCAATGTCAAAAGAGGTTGCTTTTTCTTTCATAAACACCATGATTTGCTGCTACGACCTTGTTGTCGCGAATTTAGATTACCATATTTTTATAATGACGCGCGCATTTTGAGACGCAGTCGCTCAAATGCCACGCAAAGTTACGATTTCGTCAGTGCTTATTTATATTTTGGAAGTCATAACTGCATTTAGTTTTAGAAGGTATTTGCAGATCGCTCTTAATTCAATCACTTGTCAGGCTTCTTTGAATAAAACATGGTTGAAGTAATTGCGAGAGTGTTATACTCAGCGAGATTTTGAAATATTACGTGCATAAGGGGAACAAGCGAATGGCCGAGACTGAACACCGTCCGACCAATTTTATCCGTCAGATTATTGATAAAGACCTGTCTAGTGGTCTACATGACGCAATTAAAACACGGTTTCCACCAGAGCCGAATGGCTTCTTACACATTGGCCACGCCAAGTCTATCTGCTTGAATTTTGGTATTGCTCAAGACTACACAGGTACGTGCAATTTACGCTTTGACGATACCAACCCTGCAAAAGAAGACATTACCTTCGTTAATTCAATTAAGGAAGATGTGCAATGGCTTGGATTTACGTGGGACGGAGAAGCGCGCTATTCATCGAATTACTTTGACCAACTACACCAATACGCCGTTGAACTTATTGAAAAAGGCTTAGCCTATGTAGATTTTTCAGCGCAAGACGTTATGCGCGAAATGCGTGGCACACTTAAAGAGCCTGGTCAAAATAGCCCTTATCGCGATACAGACGTTGAAACTAACCTCAGTGAGTTTGCCAAAATGACGGCAGGCGAATATAAAGAAGGTGAGTGTAGTCTGCGTGCGAAAATTGATATGGCATCGCCATTTATGTGTATGCGTGACCCGGTAATTTATCGCGTTAAGCATGCTCACCATCATCAAACTGGTGATAAGTGGTGCGTGTATCCAATGTACGATTTTACACATTGTATCTCAGACGCCATTGAGGGAATAACGCACTCCCTGTGTACACTAGAGTTCCAGGATAACCGTCGTCTTTATGATTGGGTTATCGAAAACATTTCTATCGACTGCACGCCAAGACAGTATGAATTCTCACGTCTTAATCTAGAATATACGGTATTAAGCAAGCGTCGTCTTATTCAGTTAGTCGACGAAAACCATGTACATGGCTGGGACGACCCACGCATGCCTACCATTGCAGGTTTACGCCGTCGCGGCTACACACCGGGTTCAATCGTTGAGTTTTGTAAACGCATTGGTGTGACTAAGATGGACAACATGGTTGAAATGTCCATGCTAGAAGCGTGCATACGCGACGACCTAAATGCAAATGCTCCTCGCGCAATGGCCGTACTAGATCCAATAAAGCTCGTTATCGAAAATTATGAGGAAGGCCAGACAGAAACGCTTGTTGCGCCAAATCATCCTAACGATGAAAGTATGGGTACGCGTAACATCGGCTTCAGTCGCGAAGTGTATATAGAAGCAGAAGACTTCCGAGAGTCGGCGAACAAGAAGTTTAAGCGCTTAGTGCTTGATAAAGAAGTTCGTCTTCGCAACGCCTACGTGGTTAAAGCTAATCGCGTTGAAAAAGATGAAAATGGTAATGTAACAACCGTTTTTTGTACTTATGACGCGGATACTCTAGGTAAAGATCCGGCTGATGGCCGCAAAGTTAAAGGTGTTATTCATTGGGTGGATGCAGCAACAGCACAGGCAGCAGAGTTTAGGCTTTACGACCGCTTGTTTAACGTGCCTAACCCAGCTGCGGAAGAGAACTTTACCGATGCGATTAACCCTGACTCGTTGGAAGTAAAACACGGTTGGGTAGAAGCCGGATTGGCAGACAATGTTCCTGAAGTAGGAGCATGGCAGTTTGAACGCACTGGCTACTTCTGTGTAGATAAAGACAGCACAGACGACAAGCCGGTCTTTAACCGCACTGTAGGTCTAAGAGATACATGGGCCAAAATGGGCGAGTAGGCACTGGCCTTTAGCCATTTATGCGCTGTAAATAAAAAAACCGCTTAAGTGCTGCTTAAGCGGTTTTTTTGTTTAACGGAACATTGCTTTCGTTAATTACTTTGGTTGGCAATCAAGTGACTGTCCGGTTGTTTCCTTGCTGTCTTCGCCCATAAGATAAAGATACTTAGGCATAATATCTTCAGGTGTTTTTAGTGTATCAGGGTTTTCTGCTGGAAACGCTTGAGCGCGCATTTGTGTGCGGGTACCACCTGGATTAATACAGTTAAAGCGCAGTGACTTATTTCGATATTCATCAGCAAGGGTTTGCATAACGCCTTCTGTTGCGAATTTTGATACGGCGTACGTTCCCCAAAATGCGCGACCTTTTCTGCCTACGCTAGAGGTGGTGAAAATTACCGATGCACTTTCTGCCTTCTCTAGAGCGGGAATAAGCGCTTGTGTCATGAAAACCATGCCATTTAGGTTAATTTGCATCACGTCTTGCCATTCTTGCGCATCAATATCTTTAAATGCACTTAGGTGGCCTAAAATACTCGCATTGTGAAGAACACCATCTAATCGGCCAAACTGGTCAATAATGGTTTGCGTCATTTGCTGATAATGAGAGGGCGTTGCGCCTTTGATATCTAAAGGAACAATGGCGGGTTCTTGACCACCTGCTGCGACAATGTCGTCGTACACAGCTTCAAGTTTAGACACGGTGCGGCCTAATAAAATACAAATAGCGCCATGTGCAGCATACGTTTTTGCGGCTTGTGCACCAATTCCATCGCCAGCCCCGGTGATAAGAATAACTTTATCGCGCAATAAATCCGCTGGTGCGTTGTAATCGTTCATCATTTTCCTTCAAAAGGTTCATTTATATCGCAATGATTGGGGCCTGTAGACCCAATTAAGAATCAAACCCCAGATCATACTCAGCCTGACTCACAAGTAAAACAATGAATGAAAATTTCTTCAAACGTAAAAAAAGTTAACAAAAGTAGTTAACAAAACTTTGCAAAGTTGCAACAAAGTCAATAAGATTGAGGAAGATACAACTGGTCTAACATGTTTAAAACTATCATCTACGCCTGTAAAGACAGGGTAGACCAAGCTACTTTTAATAGAGTTAAGTTTTAGACACAGAATAACAACAATGCTTGTAGGGAGTAGAGATGAGAAAACTCGTATTAAGTTCCAGTGTGGCCCTTGCGCTGGGTCTAGCAGGCTGTGGTGGCTCCGATGAAACCCTTTCCGACATTCAGGCCGAAACAGAAGTCCAAACACCATTTTCACGAATCGTTTTTGACCCAGCTAATGGGAACTTGAACATTCCAAACGACCTTCTTATGCTTCCAGGCGATGATGGTTTCTTTGATTACACACTGAATATTCCGGTCGATGACCCTACAGATTTTGCTGACCCGCAAAATGCACTCAACGTGTTAGACGGTTGGTCAACTCAACACCCGTTTGTAATCAATGTAGAAACACCTGCCGGCACATCGCTTGATGCAAGTACATTATCTTCTGGCGTGTTGCTTTTTGAAGCAACGTTAGGTCTTGACCAAAGTGATCCTGACTGTGCGCAGGTTACAACACCTTCTGCGGGTTGTAAGCTTGGCGATCAACTTACCTTTGGTGTTGATTACGTACTCAGCCTTGCTGATAGCAACACAATCACTTTTGTTCCTCTTAAGCCGCTTAAAGCAGCCCAGGGCTACATGTTAGTAATGACCACTGATTTGAAAGACTCTTCTGGCAAATCGGTTCAGGGCTCAACTACGTGGGACTCAGTAAGACAAGACATCGACACTAACCCTCTATCAAGTGCAGCACAGCTTCAATTACAAGGCTTAGTTAATTCGTTAGTTAATCCAGTGCTTGGTGCGGGTTTCGACCGTGAAGACATTACTTACGTGTCAGCTTTCACCACACAGTCTATTGCCAACTCGCTTGATACCATCAAGAAGGTCATGATTAGCCGTTTTGCACAACTGGCTGCTGGTGGTGACCCGTCCGCTCCAACTGCACTACCTGCAATCACGGTAAGCGATGTATCTGCAGCGCCTAATGCCATGGAAGCACTTGGTCTTGTAAACGCTACTGTTGTAGCTGGCGCAGTAGAGCAGGGTAAACAAGGTCAACCTGATGATATTCAAGCAGCGATTGACGCGACTGATTTCAGCTTGTTAGAAACTTGTGCAGGACTTGCGGGTACGGCGTCTGGTCAACTTTCTGCTCAATGGGGTGCGCTAAACGAATTTGCTGTTGGTGTTTCTACGGGCATTTTAGCGCAAGCCGGTCCATTCTGTGCAGCTCAACGTTATGAAGGTAATATTGCATTGCCTTATTTCTTGGGTGTTCCAAGTGCAGAGAACCCACTTGCTCCAGTAAATGATTTCTGGAAGGCAGCTTGTGACAGCGGTATTGTTTTAGCTGGTGCTCCTCAAGAATTACTTGCAGACGCAGAGCCAGGTCCTAATGCAGCAATGTGTTCTTCACTAGGCCTTGCTGACGTTCGTATTAACGGCGAAATGTTAGATAGCGCAAGAAACATTACTAAATTCAACCCATATCCACAGCCTACTGGCGGAAACATGGGTACAGAAACGTTAGATGTCCAAGTAACTATACCCGATCCTGCCGTAGTTCAAGCGTTAAATCTTCCAGCAATCAGCATGCCTGAAGCCGGTTGGCCAGTGGTTATTTTAGCGCACGGCATTACCAGCAAAAAAGAAGATATGCTTGCCATTACAGGTACACTGTCTCTAGCAGGTATTGCTTCAGTAGCAATCGACCAACCATTACACGGTAGCCGCGGTTTTGACCTTAATGGCGACGGTACAGACGAACTGAACGCGACTACGGTTAGCGCAACTCACTATATGAACCTTGCTAGCTTGCCTACGGCTCGCGACAATCTACGCCAAAGCGTGTCAGATTTACTTGGTCTACGTTTAGGACTAAACGCAGTTGTCGATACCACAGCAGCGCAAAATGTTAAGTTTGATATGTCACGTGTATCGATTATGGGTGTGTCTCTAGGCGCTATCACTGGTGGTAATTTTGCTTCAGTGGCAAACACGTCGATGGGCGGCGATTTAGCAGCACTTGATGGCATGTTTGCTGTCAAGCAAGCTTCTCTTGAGTCTCCAGGGGGCGGTGTTGCTCAGTTCCTAATTGAGTCAGCCGCGTTTGGTCCACTTATCAAAGGTCTGTTGCTGTCTCAGGCTTCTGAAGAGTTTGTTGCCCTGCTAAATCAGCTGTATGAATCTACTGATGTGAGCGAAGAACAACTTCGCGCAGCGGTAGCGATTTTTGAAGAAAATCTTACTGCTGAGCAGGCTGCCGAAGTAAATGCAGTATTTGCAGAGTTTGCTTTTGCTGCGCAAACGGTAATGGATGCAGGTGACCCTACTAACTACGCTCAGACACTGGGTAGCAATACGCCAGTTCATATGATGACGGTAGTGGGTGATGGCAGCGACGCGAACCTTCCGGATCAAGTTATTCCAATTTCAACAGCGTTACCATTGTCAGGTCAGCTTCCTCTGGCAGCGACCATTGGCTTAGAGCAAGTGACAACCACGCAAGGTCCTGGTACAGATCCAATTAGCGGAATTGTACAGTTCAATAGTGGTGCTCATGCTTCTAGCTTAAGCCCAGCGGCGAGCGCAGCGGTAACAACGGAAATGCAAAAAGAAGTGGCGGGTTATATTGCGTCTGACGCACTTGTACTGCCAATTTCTGATGAAAGTGTTGTAGCGAACTAGCCAAGGGTAGTTTACTCCAATGGGCAGCGTTACAACTGCTTACATTTTATAGAAAGAAAGCCGGCGTTATTGCCGGCTTTTTTGTAGAAAAATTATAATGTTGTTTGAATGTTTTCATTTGTTAATGTAGTGTGAATTCAGGTCGGATCAGTTTTACTTATACTGTAATTAACACCGCTTTGAAGACGCGTGCGGTAAGAGTGGTTGACCTTTTTCATTTATCATTAGGGAACATTTGAGATGATTGACAACACCTTTAACGCTAAACGGACGCTTATTGCGTTATCACTCACTGCACTTCTCGGTGCGTGTGGCGATAACGATAACGACTTTTCTAACGTAGAACAACCAGCGCCCACAACGCCTACGACACCCGAACCAACACCAGCACCAATTCCAGCATTTTCTCCTGACGGTACACTGTCCGCGGATGTTACCTGGACCACCTATGGCGTTCCGCATGTGAAAGCCGATAACCTAGAAAGTATGGCTTACGGTGTGGGTTATGCGTTTGCACGCGATAACCTTTGCGTACTGGCCGACCAGATTGTTAAGTATAACTCTGAGAGAGCTAAGTATTTTGGTCCAGATACTGTACCTGGTAGCGGTGATTCAGAGCACCTTATTAACGATTTCGGTTTTCTTACTCTAGGTATTAGAGAGTTAGCAGAAGAGAACTTACCTCGGTTGTCTGCTAATTCACGTGCAATGTTTCAAGGCTACACTGCTGGATACAACCGGTACTTAGCTGAAACTCCTGTAGAAGAACAAGATCAAAGCTGTGCTGGCCAACCATGGGTCACTGAAATTGATAGTGTGGATCTATTAACGTACTCATTAGGCGTGGCGCTATTACCTGGGGCCGCTAATTTCTTAGGACCTATGTTTATTGCAGCGCCTGAAGGTGAGAGTTATCTACCTACTCCAGCTGTGTCCTCAAGTGACGTTGCTTCTACCTTTAAGATTTCACCAACGGTAGGTCTGCCCGAAAAAAATCCTCAAGAAATGGGCTCTAATGGTTGGGGGTTAGGCAGCGATAAAACGACCAATGGCAAAGGTATGGTTTTAGGCAATCCGCATTTTCCTCACACAGGAAACCTACGCTTTTGGAATTTCCATGCTCAAGTACCCGGACACTTGAATGTAACAGGTGGCTCGTTGATGGGATTGCCTGGTGCAGTAAATATTGGATTTAACGAAAACGTTGCATGGACACACACCTTCTCGACGGCTGAACATTTTGTTGTGTATCAGCTGACCCTCGACGAAAATGATGAATCTGGCCTTACCCATATGGTTGATGGCAACAGACGCACCATCTATGAAAAGCCACTTCAAATTGATGTCGCAGTGGGTGGAGGGCAAACCATTAAGCTTAATAAGACCGCGTATTACACCAACTACGGTCCAATGATTGAAGTGCCTGGTAACTTTGATTGGAATGGTAATAATGCCTTTGCCATAAAAGACGCAAATCTGCCTAACTTCGATATTGTAGACCATTGGCTTGCCATGAATATGGCGACATCCATGGACGAGTTTAAGCAGGCGTTTAAAGATTACGACGGTGTTATTTTCAATAATACAATGGCTGCCTCTGATGATGGTCAAGTCTTCTACATTGACGATTCAACCGTGCCGAATCTAACCGAAACCGCAATTGAGCAACTAACGACTAACCCGTTACTTATTCAAACTAAAGCAGCTGCCGGCTTTACCGTATTACCGGGTAACATTTCGCAGTTTGATTTCGAAGGACCCGTTCCATACGAAGAAGCGCCTAAGTACGAGGGCACGGATTCAGTTCAAAACTCGAACGACAGCTATTGGTTAACGAATTTAAACTCACCAATTGTTGTAAGCAATCCGCTATTTGGTAGCGTGGAATATCAACAAACACTACGTTCAAGAATGGGTCAACAGTTTATTGAAAACGAAGCGGGAAGTGACGGAACCTTTACGCCAGATGAAGTGGAAGGCTTACTGTTTAATAACAGAAGTTATTTAGCAGAGAATATTTTGCCTTCATTGCTTTCGCTATGCGCCGCGCAAGGTTCAACACCTGTAGATGTAGACGGAACTAGCGTTGATGTTTCACAAGCCTGCGCTGCGTTGGAGGATTGGGATGGCACCATGAACCTTACAAGTACTGGTGCACACGTGTTTAGAGAGTTTGCATTCCAGTTTAACCAAGCGCCACAGTGGGAAACGCCGTTTTCACTAGAATCACCAGTCACTACGCCTTCTGGCTTGTTGCAAAATGACGTTACTCTTGAACAATTGGCAAGAGCAACTCAAGTGATTGAGCAAGCTGGTGTCGCATTTGACGCGCCGCTAGGGGACGTTCAGTTTGTTGAGCGAAGCCTGCCAGATGGCACGGCGTCTGGTATCAAACTACCATGGGCTGGTGCACACAATATTGAAGGTGGCTTTAACGTGTTTGACGTTATAAGCAACAGGAACGGTACGTTGCTTCCACGTCATAACTACGAGCCTGTGAATAGTAACACCATAATGAGTGCAGAAGCTGAAGGCTACCATATTAACTATGGCACCAGTTGGGCTATGGTTATTAACTTCACTGATGAAGGCCCCAAGGGACGGGGTATTCTGACCTACTCACAATCTCGCAAGTATGGCAGTGAACACTTCTTAGACCAAACTCAGCTTTATTCTACGCAGCCTACGCTAAGAGATATCTTCTTTACTGACGAGGAGATAGAGGCTAACAAGATAGAGCAAGTTACCCTATCGTCAGAATAAGATGAGACTGGTATTATAACGTAATTAGCAAAGCGGCGTTGCTTTTCACAAAGCAAGGCCGCTATTTACGTTGTGGGTAAACAACGACGCTTACCCGTTTATTTTACTAGGAGTAAAGTTTGGAGTTTTTGTACGAGTACGGTTTGTTTGTTGCCAAGGCAGTAACGCTAGTTATCGCTATTATTGTGGTTGTATCTACCATTGTTGGCTTAGCGAGTAAGCAAAAGCATGGGAAAGGGCAACTTGAGATCGTGTCTATTTCTGAGCAGTTGAAAGACATTACAAATTACGCGAAACAGGTTCTGTTAGATAAAAATGCGTTAAAGAAATTAGCCAAGGAACAGAAAAAAGAAGCGAAAGCTAAAAATAAAGCAAAAAACAAAGCCAAAATCACAGAACAGGGCGAAGAGTCTGAGAAGTCCCGTCTTTATGTCATCGACTTTAAAGGTTCGATGGACGCCAATGAAGTGGAACACTTACGAGAAGAAATTACCGCTATCTTATGTGTAGCGAATAAAGAAGACGAAGTGTTGGTTCGACTTGAAAGTGGTGGGGGTGTTGTACACGGCTATGGACTTGCAGCGTCTCAACTTCAGCGTATCAAGGAAAAGGGTCTTAAACTAACGATTGCGGTAGATAAAGTGGCGGCAAGCGGTGGTTACATGATGGCTTGTGTTGCAGACAAATTACTGGCGTCTCAATTTGCTTACATTGGCAGCATAGGCGTTTTAGCTCAGTTGCCTAACTTCAATAAACTATTGAAGAAAAATGATATTGAGTTTGAACAACACACCGCTGGTGAATTCAAGCGTACTCTAACCGTATTTGGTGAGAACAACGATGAAGGTCGCGCGAAATTTAAAGAAGAAATTGAAGAGATTCATGTACTGTTCAAAGACTTCGTTCAAAGCCAGCGTCCAGATATGGACATCGATAAAGTCGCCACAGGCGAGTATTGGCCAGGTATTAAAGCTAAGTCGCTTGGCTTAATTGACGACATCACAACCTCAGATGACTATATTCTTTCTCATTATCCCGCACGCGAAATATTTAGTGTTAAGTATGCTGTGAAGAAAAATGTAGCAGAGAAACTGGGGATGTCTGCAGCAAATGTTGTTGAGCGCGTGTTTATGAAATCAATGAGCAAAGCGCGTCACTGGTTTTAATAGCGACAATTTGTTTGTGTTGATAATTCAGGACCGATAAAACGATTGTTAACACAGACATACGTTAAATTTTTAACCTACAAAAAGATAATAAAAAGAATATGGCACGGCATACTAAAACCGATATATTAGATGCGGCAGAATACTTATTTTCTCAAAGCGGGTTTACTCAAACATCCATGCGCGAGATTACTGCCAGAGCAGAAGTGAATTTGGCGTCGGTGAACTATCACTTCGGCAGTAAGAAGAATTTAATTCAAGCCGTGTTTAAAAGGTACTTTGATCACCTAATGCCGCAGGTAGAGTCTTGCTTGGCGTCTTTGACACCTATGGAAGGTGCGAAGGGCGTTGAGCAACTCTTGTATTCGTTGATCCCTCCTATGCTTAACCTCAACACCATTTCAGAGCAGGGTACTTCTACGTTTGTTAAGTTGCTAGGACGAGGCTACAACGAAACTCAGGGGCATTTGCGTAAGTTCTTAATGAATGATTACGGTGATTGTATCCGTGCACTTGTCGACGCTATAAGGCGTTGTCTTCCTGATCTACCTGAGGAAGAACTATTCTGGCGCTTGCATTTTGCGATGGGAAGTTTTGTATTTTCAATGGCGTCGAGCCAAGCGCTAACAGAAATAGCTGAGTCTGACTTTCACAAGCATGTAGATATAAAAGAAGTTATCCAGCACCTAGTTCCATTCGTAGCCCAAGGGCTAGCAGGCAAATAATTCAAGCGCGCTCGTTAAATACTCAGTTGAGAAAGAGTGGTAAGCTATTATTATTTCATAATAAATAGTGAAGGGGTCACATAACATAAGTGCCTCAACGACACTTACGGTATGCGACATTTATTGCGTTTTTACACCAGTAGCTAAACTAGATATTGAATCAGGTTATGCAAAATTATCGAGGAAGGGTTGCGCCAGGCGCCTCTGCATTGAGCTTTTCTGCCCAGAAATCCTTTACCGAAAATCCTGACTTTTTGGATGAAGGTGCCTTTTTCTTCGCTGGTTTCGCTGCGGCTTTTGCCTCTTTCTTTGGCGCTTTTTTCTCTTCGCTTTCACTCGTGGCGTCAGAAGAGCCAGAAGCTAACGACGCTGTCATTTCTTGAAGCTGTGCTAAACGGACGTTCTTACCGCCATCTACACTGTACCAACCACTTTTGCTCTCAATAGACGGTGCTTTGCCGTTCGCCTTTTCATAAGCTTCGGTAAATGCTGCTATCACTTCGTCTTTGTCTAAGTTTGCCATGCTTTTTTGCTCTTTATTTTGTTAAGATGACGAACGCTATGCGACGTATGTAATTGCTATAACGCTGAGAAAAACTCGCCCAGCGTAACGACCAAGCCAGCAAGTGTCGCAAAACTAAAATTGGATCTACTCACCACTCATAATTGTCTAATTACAGGTATAATGCTAAACGTTCGCGTCTTTTTATAACGTTTTTTGAACAATTTGTCTAACTTTCAACCGGAGGACTTGTGTCTATTACCCGCCTAGAACTACAAAATTATCTTGATGGAATGTTAAGGGTTAGCGAGATCAGTGATTATTGCCCCAATGGATTACAGGTAGAGGGCGCAAGTAAAATTGAGAAGATAGTTACCGGTGTAACTGCGTCACAAGCACTCGTTGATGCCGCCATAGAAGCTAAGGCAGATGCGCTAATTGTTCACCATGGTTATTTTTGGAAAGGTGAGTCACAAGTGATTGCGGGCATGAAAAAGCGCCGCCTTCAAGCGCTACTGTCAAATGATATCAATTTGTTTGCTTATCACCTTCCACTGGATGTACACCCTGAATTTGGCAACAACCGACAACTTGCATCGCTATTAGGCATTCAAAATATAAGTGCAGTGAGCGGTGTGAAGCCTGTTGGCGTTGTTATGCACGGAAATTTTGAAGAAGAAATTGAAGGGGCAGCGTTACAGGTTAAATTACAGAAGTTGCTGGGGAGAGACGTGCTGATTGAGGGGCCTGTATCAAAACCTATATCGAAGCTTGCTTGGTGCACGGGAGGTGGACAAGGGTTCATCGAACAAGCGGTTGAACTGGGCGTCGATGCATTTATTACCGGAGAAGTGTCTGAACAAACTGTACACACGGCAAGGGAAATGGGGATAACTTTTTTTGCTGCTGGTCATCATGCTACTGAACGCTACGGTGTGAAATCCTTAGGAGAGCACATTGGGCAGCAATTCGACGTGCCTGTCGAGTTTATTGATATTGACAATCCTGCTTAGCGAAGACTGTAGTATATGAATAACGATCGTATCTTCGATGGTATTGCAGAAAAATTCTCAAGCAATATATATGGCACTACTAAGGGAAAGCTCAGGCACACCTTATTATGTGATGTTCTCGAGCCTTATTTAACCACGCCTGTTCGCGCTATTGAAATAGGCGGGGGGACAGGTGTAATGACAGCGCATATTGCTTCTAAAGGGCATTCTGTTGTGTTAACTGACGCGTCGAAGGATGTACTTAAACAAGCTGAGACACTGCTTGCAGATGCACCAAATATTACAATTAGGCATCAATATTTGCAGCAGATTGAGGATTTAGACAGTTTTGATTTAGTGATTTGCCATGCGGTTTTAGAGTGGCTGGATGCACCCTTTGATGCTATCGATTTTATGTATAAGAACATGAAGCCAGGGTCCCGTTTAAGCCTAAGCTTTTTCAACCAAGATGCGAATTTGTTTGCCAATGCTATCTACGGAAACTTTGATTACATCGCGAAAGGGATGAAAGTTAAAAAGCAAGTTAGACTGAATCCAAAACAGCCGTTAAGTGCAACCCGCGTGGTTGAACATTGTGAATCATTGGGTTTCAAAATTATCGAAAAAGCAGGCATTCGTTGTTTCCATGATTACATGCGAGATATAACCCATCAAAGCAGCAAATTTGATGACTTACTTGCGCTAGAGCGGCAGTATCATAGGCAAGCGCCTTACCTTTGGTTAGGAAAATATTTTCAGCTGATTCTAGAAAAAGAGAAATAGAAAAAGCCAGTAAAAAAGAGTTTCTTGGGATATTTACGTGACGGACTACATAGGGTTATGAGCGCGCTAATACGTAGATAGTTGTAGTGTCGCCTTAGAGCGCGTTCTCACCCGTCATAATATTATTGACCGTGATTTTTGCGATTTCCTCTAAGGCTTCGAGCGTGAAGAACCCTTGGTGGCCCGTTATTAAAACGTTCGGAAACGTAGTTAAGCGCTGAAAAATATCATCCTGAATTATGTCTTGTGAATGATCGTTAAAAAACAGTTCGGATTCTCTTTCGTAGACATCTAGCCCTAAATATCCAATTTTTTTCGACTTAAGCCCTTTAATAATGGCATTGTCATCGACGAGTCCGCCTCTTGACGTATTAATTAGCATGACGCCTTGAGGCATTTTATCAATACTCTTAGCATTGATTATATGATGACTCTGTTCGTTGAGCGGGCAGTGCAGGGTAACGATAACGCTTTTTTCAAGTAGTTCATTTAGCGTTACATAATGGGCTCCCATTGCGGTTACATCACTATTTGGATGCGGATCGAAGCAAAGCACATGACATCCAAACCCCAATAGTATGCGAATAACAGCTTGCCCAATCTTTCCTGTGCCAATTACCCCTACGGTTTTACCGTGAAGCGTAAAGCCCATCAATCCTCCAAGATTGAAGTTGCCTTCGCGTACTCGGTTGTATGCTTTATGTGTTTTTCGGTTCAACGTAAGGATTAGCGCAATTGTATGTTCAGCTACGGTTTCAGGGCTATAAGCGGGTACGCGGCTTACAGTGATACCTGCCTTCGCTGCTGCATCCACATCAACATTGTTGAAGCCAGCGCAGCGAAGCGCAATATGTTTAACCCTACAGTGTTTTAGAACTTCAATGGTTTTCCTATTAATGTCGTCATTTACAAACACAACAACATCGCTGAATCCACTGCAACTCGCTGCGGTTGAAGCGTTCAGTGGGTGTTCAAAAAATGTGGCATTGATGGTTTTGTCACTAGCACCGTTTAATGTTTCCAGCAATTCAGAAAACAGAGCGTGTTCATAAGAGCGAGTACTAAAAAAAGCGATGTTTTTGTGTTGTTGGTCGCTGAGGTTATCGTGCGCTTTTTTACGTGCAGAGGTATTCATTTTAGTACCCAGTTAAGTCACTTAGACGGCAAAAAATTACCACATTCACATTCAAACTACATAGATGTAGATCAATAAATCTAGTGGGATGTATTGAGCACTTACGCATTAGGTATATTTCAAAACGCTCGTTCACTGCCGCCATGCCGGCGGCTATCTAAACTGCAAAGCGTACTAATTCGCTGATAAAAGCTTAGCGATGTCTTTCTCAATGGCTTCTGGTTTTACAGTAGGTGCATAACGTTTTAGCACCTTGCCTTGAGCATTAACTAAGAACTTAGTGAAGTTCCATTTTATACGTTTTGTGCCAAGAAGACCGGGGGCTTCGTTTTTCAATTCCTCAAAGAGCGGATTGGCATCTGGACCATTTACATTTGTTTTCTTAAATAATGGGAATGAAACGCCAAAATTAAGGCTACAAAATTGCGCAATATCTTCGTCGCTACCTGGCTCTTGATGTCCGAACTGATCGCAGGGAAATCCTAAAATTTCAAAGCCCTTATCGTTGTATTTTTTATAGAGCGACTCTAGTCCTTCATATTGAGGAGTAAAGCCACATTTGCTTGCCGTATTAACAATAAGTAATACCTTACCCTTGTATTGTTCAAGGGTAGTTTGTTCACCGTTGTTCAACGTAATAGCGTGTTCATAGAGCGCCAAAATTATTTTCCTATATTTTTGTTGTTGTTAAGTCTGTTACTCTTAGGTAATCCAACCATCTTTGTTAAGTATCTAGAGTATATTTTGTATGAGTAATTTGAAAGTGAGTTTTTTGGGCTTGGGTGTAATGGGCTATCCTATGGCAGGGCACTTGAGCAAAGCTGGCTATTCGGTCACTGTTTATAATCGCACCTCTCAAAAGGCACAGGATTGGCTAACAACCTATAACACTGGCGACGCTAAAGTCAGTGCTAGCAATACCGTTGCGCAGGCGTGTGAAGGCGCTGACATCGTATTTATGTGTGTGGGTAACGACAATGATGTAAGAGATGTGGGCACACAGGCGTTAGCAGTGATGAAGACGGGCAGTGTGCTGGTCGATCATACGACTGCATCAGCAGATATTGCCAGAGAACTATATAAAAGCTGCCAAGATAAGCAAGTTGGCTTCTTGGATGCACCGGTTTCTGGTGGCCAGGCTGGGGCTGAGAACGGGCAGCTGACCGTTATGGTGGGCGGCGATGAAGACGTATACAGCACGGTTGAGCAGGTAATGGCACATTATGCACGACACAGTCAGCTACTTGGTAAGAGTGGCAGCGGTCAACTAGCAAAAATGATGAATCAGATTTGTATTGCCGGCATTGTACAAGGCTTGGCTGAAGCACTACATTTTGGCCAGCGTGCTGGGCTTGATTGTAATGCGGTTGTCGATGTTATTAGCAAAGGCGCAGCTCAGTCGTGGCAGATGGAAAACAGAGCCAGCACTATGCTAAATAACAGCTTTGATTTTGGTTTTGCTGTTGATTGGATGCGTAAAGACTTAAGTATTGCATTGGATGAAGCGCGTAAGAACGGTTCGACTTTGGCGCTAACGGCACTTGTTGATCAATATTATGCAGATATTCAAAAGCTTGGTGGCGGCCGTTGGGATACATCGAGTTTACTTACCCGACTAAAATAACGCTAACAGACTAACAAGAATAAAAGGCCCGCTGTTTTACAATAAGATGTAATAAACAGCGAAAAACAGTGACGTTCTGGAAGCGGTGCGTTGTTATCCATAACGCAGGTTATGGGTGTTGCTTTAGTAATTTGCTAATTAAACATTACAGCGCCTGTTCTTGAGCAGATAGGGTAAGCTGTTCCAAACGGGCCTTGTTAACGTCACTCAAGGGGAGTGACATTATCTTGTCGAGTAGCTGTCTGACGTTAAATTTTCGGTAAACACCTGTGTCTGACTCAATCATGCACTGAAGAAGGTTTAGGCCAAATGCTGCGGTATCGGGGGAGAGTTGGAAAGCATCATAAAAATGCCTCATTGCCTTGTTGAATAAGCCTTCGATAAAGAGTTGTGTGCCGGCCTCGTTTATAGAAATGGCCTGTTCGTGATTTAAACCTAACCTTTCTCCACCCGAAAAAATCAGCTCGTCATTCATAACCTGTTCTGAAATAGCTTGTAACTCCGCGTTTTTGCGCTTAGCCATCAAGAGTAACTCACCAGCTTTACGTTCGTCTCCAAGACCGTGATGTACTTTTGCGGCAATAACGAGGATAGACGGCTCAGTACGAAGGTAATTGTCGACGTAGTCGCTTTCAAGCAAATGTGCTGCTTTTTCTAAGTCGCCGTCCAGCACAGCCGAGAAAGCCAAAAGGTAGTCTCTTTTTTGTAAAGTCTGCGGGTCGCCCTGACTTCTTCCGGCAATGCCTACTAATTTTCTAGCCTGAGACAAGCTTTCTTTTCTATTGGTTTCAGGCGACTCTTCTGCAAGAAACAAATAGAACTCAGCGAGCTCAAACGTAAAGTCATTGAACCTGTCTTTTGCACTGCGATGCATAGCCCGTTTCTTCTGTAAGAGATCGATGGCTTCTACAACCTTGTCCTGCTTTTGATAGGCAATGGTTTTTAACTTTGCAGCTGGTAGGCTTAATTCACTAAACTTAATTTCATTTAAGTATTTTTCTACTTGATCGTAGGAGTCTTGTTCAAATGATATGGATGCAAGCCATTCAAATGCCTTGTCGCGAGCCAAGCTAGAGTTAACCATTTGGCTCAAATGGCTTTTACAATGTGGCCATTGACCCGAAGCGTACTGGCACTTTACTTTTCCCCATTGTGCCCAAAGAACTTTGTCAGAGCGGGTTAACACGTCGTCATAAATACTCAACGCTCGTTGCAAATCACCATTCTCGAAAAGAAGACGCGCATAAAGCTTTCTAATTTCAGCAACAAGCCGAGGAGGAATGCCTTCGGTGATCTTAGCTCTAACGACACTAATTGCTCGGTCAAGTTGTTTGTTATCCAGCGCGTGCAATACGTTTTTAACAAAGTCTCGATAACTTAAGTAATGGTTAATTTGGCGGGTTAGTGAAGCAATGGTGTATGGCTTAATAAGCAAAACGTCAGGCTGTAAATCCATTATACGGCCAATAATTTGCGGTGAGCGATCAGACGTTAAGAAAATAATGCCTGTGCTAGGTCTTATAAAGCCTGCCTCTCTTAAACTCTGGATCCATTCCACGCCTGTTTTGCCTTGACCTAGGTGATAGTCCATTAACAGGAGTTCAAAGTTTTGCTTTTTAAGTGCCGCTTTCAGTTCTACACCAGATGCAAAGCTACTTACCGATAAGTTAGCAATTGACATTAAATGTCCTCGAAGCGCAGTCCGAGCAGTAGCATTGTCTTCTACTATAGCTATTCTGAATTCCACGGCGACCAAACAAGGTTTACTTACATCAACCTAGCTTATCAGCGGCGAGATAAAAGTGCATTATTAAAAAGGATAACTTTTTTCTGCTTCGTGCTGGAGTCTATAAAGAAACAGCATTTCTCGTCACAAAATATTTACGTTAACCCTCAATATTTTTAAATAAAAATTTACCTTTACGTTTACGTAAGGGGTAAGTATTGGTTATTGTAGTTCAAAAGCAAATCAATTGAGGGTATGCCTAATGAATTTTGAATTAACCGATGACCAGTTAGCCTTTGAAGACACCGCCCGTCAATTCGCTCAGCAAGAGCTAGCACCTAACGCCGCTATGTGGGATAGAGAACATCACTTCCCAGTAGAAGCAATAAAGAAAGCGGGTGAATTAGGCTTCTGTGGATTGTATGCGCCTGAGAGTGCAGGTGGGCTGGGTTTATCCAGGCTCGATTCCTCCATAATCTTCGAGCAGCTTTCAATGGGATGTACCACGACTACAGCTATGTTAACCATACATAACATGGCAACGTGGATGATTGCCACTTGGGGCACCAGTGAAGTTAAAGATACGTGGTGTGACCAACTGGTAACCGGTGACAAGCTGGCATCATATTGCCTAACCGAGCCTGGCGCTGGTTCTGATGCAGCGTCGCTAAAAACAAAGGCGACGAAAGCTGACGGTGGGTATGTCCTTAACGGGTCTAAGGTGTTTATCTCTGGTGCTGGCAGTACGGATGTTCTTGTTGTAATGGCGCGTACAGGGGAAGATGGTCCTAAGGGCGTATCTGCATTCGCGGTACCGGCTAATGCCGACGGGATTGAGTACGGTAAAGCCGAAGAAAAAATGGGGTGGAATGCACAGCCCACTCGTATGATCACGTTCGATAACGTGAAATTAGATGCTAGTTTGTTACTTGGCGAGGAAGGACAAGGCTTTAAAATGGCCATGCAAGGGCTTGATGGCGGCCGAATTAATATTGCAACTTGCTCGGTAGGAACTGCACAGCAGGCGCTAAACGTTGCGCGTGACTACATGAATGAACGTGAGCAGTTTGGTAAACCTATTGCAGGTTTCCAGGCATTACAGTTTAAATTAGCTGATATGGCTACTGAGCTTGTTGCAGCGAGACAAATGGTACGTATGGCGGCTTGTAAGCTGGATAATAACGACCCAGACAAAACCACCTATTGCGCTATGGCGAAAAGGTTCGCGACAGATGTTGGCTTCAATGTATGTAACGATGCCCTTCAGCTACACGGCGGGTACGGTTATATCAAAGAATATCCTTTGGAGCGTCACTTCAGAGATGTTCGCGTACATCAAATATTGGAAGGCACCAATGAAATTATGCGCGTTATCATTGGTAGACGTTTGCTGTCAGATGAGAGAAGTGTACTGTAGTACACTTCGCTAACGAACTAATTCGGGCACGATTTAATGGACTATGGGAAGGAGTGAAAATGACAGATGTGGAATCGGTAGTCATTGTTGATGAAATCAAGACGTCTAGCAACGACTACACAATAGGCCGTTTAACGCTTAACAAGCCAAAGGCATTAAATGCATTGGATTTGGAAATGGCTGGCATCATGCTTGACGCGCTTCAGCGATGGCAGTCTCGCAACGATATTGTAGCTGTTGTGATCGATGCTGCTGGCGAGAAGGCATTTTGCGCCGGTGGTGACATAGTGTCTATGTACAAATCGATGGTGGAAGCTAATGGGCAAATTCCAGCTTTCTTAGAAACATTTTTCGAAACTGAGTACACGCTAGATTATACTATTCACAATTACAGTAAGCCCATTGTTGTATGGGGCAGTGGAATTGTTATGGGCGGTGGCATGGGGCTTCTATGCGGTGCAAGCCATCGAATAGTAACCGAAACCTCTCGTCTTGCTATGCCGGAAATTACGATAGGTTTGTACCCGGACGTAGGCGGAAGCTATTTTCTACCTCGCTTACCAGGTAAAGCAGGTCTCTTCCTAGGTCTAACAGGCGGCCAAATGAATGGCTCCGATGCTTGCTTTGTAGGGCTTGCAGACAGTTTGCTGGCGAGTACCGAAAAAGACACTTTGCTTAATACCCTTGTAGAATACACGTGGGAAAAGACCGACAGCGAAAGTTTGGCTTCTAGTGTTTCGCACATTATCGACACAATGAAAACGCCTGAAGAACTTCCCAATGGCAACGTTGAGCCGAATATGGCACTTATTAATGACTTGTGTTCGGCTGACAATGTTACCGACGTAGTTCATGCCATTCTTAACGCAGACATGAGTGAGAATAAGTGGTTACAAAGAGCGCAAAGCACTTTAGCCAAAGGTTCTCCTATCACTATGCATTTGGTGTTCGAGCAATGTAAGAAAGGTGCGAATATGACGTTGGCTGACTGTTTTAGAATGGAAGCTGATATGTCCTGTCGATGTGGAGAAAGTGGTGAGTTCCAAGAGGGTGTAAGAGCGCTTTTGATTGATAAAGACATGTCACCACAGTGGAAATACAAAACAGTAGATGAAGTGCCGCAAAGCGCAATAGCACATTTCTTCACTTCTCCATGGGCTGAAGAGCAACATCCATTGGCAAAGCTGTAGTGTAAAAGTTCTCCAAATAAGTACGAAAGCGCCCGGTATTAGTGTTAACTCGGCGTGTGATGTTGTTACGCTTATTGCCGTAAAGGTGTCGGGTTTGATATCCTTTACGGCAAATTCTCAGTAAAAAGAACCTGTCATGTGGCACTGCCCACTTTGTAAACTCCCTATCTCATTACATACAACGCCTATTCGCTGCGAAAACAACCATACCTTCGATAAAGCGAAGTCTGGTTACGTTAACCTTTTGCCCGTTCAATTTAAAAAATCGAAACTTCCGGGTGACGACAAAGCAATGGTGAGAGCCAGAAGGGAATTCCACCAATTAAATGCCTATAAGCCGTTGAAAGATAAATTAGTGACGCTGGTGAAAAAGGTACTAAATGAAACGGCAGCCAATGAAGAAGCATCAAAGAATGCCATAAAGGTTTATGACGCGGGTTGTGGTGAGGGGAGTTACTTGGATGCGATGGTACAAGGACTTTCAGCGAGTGGTTTAAAGGTTGAAGGAGCAGGTAGCGATATCGCCAAAATCGCAGTAGAGCTGGCAGCTAAAGCATACAAACAATCACAGTTCGTTGTTGCTAGCAGTTTCGATTTACCCCTAAGCGGTAACTCGCAAGACGTGATGATTCAAGTTTTCGCACCTGGGAGTAATGAAGAATATGTGAGGGCTCTTAAAAACAATGGCCTTTTAGTGACGGTCGATCCAGCGCCTGAACACCTGTTTGAGCTTAAACAGCAGGTGTACGACAATCCAAGACAGCATGAAATCGACAACCAAGAACGAGATGGGCTTACACGGGTTTGCAATGAATGCTTTTCCTTTCCTATCCATTTCGAAAGCGAAGAACATGCGCTGGCACTTATCAGAATGACGCCGTTTTACTGGAAACTGCCAAACGGCAAAATCGATGAGATTGTTGAAACGTTGAAAACCGTAACCGCAGACTTCCATATTCAGCTATGGCAAAAAACACCACAGTAATATTTAATACCAGTCCGCATAGATCATTACCCACTCAGCGAGAGTTAAAATGTTCGTAATCGCGGCGTGTTACCGCAGGTATAGTGGTTCTACATCGAGGTAACACAACAAAGTGTACGGACATTTTAAACTCGCCCTTCGGGAAGGTCTGGCAAGCTTCCTAGCTTCATTCTGGGAATTTGAAAGGAAATAGCCATTCCTGCATTCCCACGCTTCGCTAGGAAACTTGCCAGCGCCTTCTGAGCGATCAATTATCTTTGCGGATTGGTACATAGTGGATTACCCATCGGATTCAATGGGGGGTAGGCATCCACACCTCTAGCTAGATGGCCTAAAACTATAGTCTTTATTAGTTTGCGTCCTTAACACAGTATGTTGCGAGAACCCGTTTGGGCCGGTGTTTCGTTAAGTGCTGGTTTTCTAGATTATTTATGCAAAACAATTAGATGAGTGGTTATGCGTAACCTATCTTGGGTGGTTGTACATAACACCGAAGCGCTTAACGGCAGACTTTCCTTAGTCTGCCGCCAGAATTTTAATTCTGTGTTGAGAATCGTGATAGGTGTTTAATAGCCTGACTTAATAAATCGACATTTAGCGCTTCTTTGCTGCGCTTGCCGGTCGCCATGTCGCTTATTTCATAGCTGCCGTTACTAAGTACGTCAGTACGTTTATTGTCATGGAACACAACAATGCGTTCACCAGAGGTGCTAACTAGCCATGGTCTTGAAGGAGAAAGTAAGCTTTGGCCAGTAGAATAAAACGTAGCAGGGGCGTTACATCCCAATGCTCCTAAAATGGTAGGCGCTAAATCTTCCGTGCTGGCTAAGCTAGCATTCAGTTTAAGGGTACTGTACAGCGTGCCTTTGCCACTTTCGCTACCAAAGCCAGTTGCAACAATCACATCGTGTTTACGCGCTAACGTGTTTTTCACATAGCTTTCGATATCAGCACTCTTCAAAAACGCAATATGCAAACCATCATGATTGTTGCTCAGTGGTTGCAAATATCCCGCTAATTGAGGCAAAGGCAACGCTTCATCGCTGTGAATAGAGACCGGCATGCCAGACCCCAATGGAAGTGCTAATAACACCGGACGCTTTTGAGATAAAGCGTCTTGGTATATTTCGGGAACACCAAATAGAGTAGTAGTCATTAAGCCTTCTATGCTGCTGGCCGTCGAATAGTAATTGGCTACTTTGTTTAAGGTGTTGCGCTTAATGTTACTTAAGTCCACCACCTGTTCGTTATCAGTCTGGACAACCACGGTTAAGTTTCTATTAGTTTCAATAGAACAATAAACCGGCTCGGCTGGGTAAGTAATATTGTGAATATCAGGGTTGAACTGAAGTTGTTTTCGTTCTTCATAAGCCGCTAAGTCAAGCAAGCCATAACGCGACATTGTAGTCTTAGCGGTAGCAGGGTAAGAAAGCGGAAACATGTTGTCCTGCTTGATGATAGGTTGATACAACTTGGCATCAGCCCACACGTGTATAGCGTGACTGGTAACAAAACAGCTGACAAAAAATGTAGTAACAGGGATGCCCACTTTATGGCGAGTGAAGCGTTCGACACGTTTCCAGATTGCATTGGCTAAGACCAGCTGGAAGCCAAGCCAAACGATAAACAGAAGAAATAAAAATGCCCACTGTTGCCAGCTTTCTATCGCCATTGTTGACTGAGCTTCACTGCGCAGTAAATCCGCGGCGTGAAAGCTAATATGGAAGCCTGTGCGATTAAATAGCAACGCATCGAAAGCCAAGAGCGCTAGCCCCACAGCTGCAATAATAGACGCGCTGACCTTTATGACTCTGGGGTTGTTAACCAAATAGCAAAGAGGGAGGATAAAAATAACAAAGCCAAAAAAGGTCATAAAACCAATATGGCCGAACCAGTTGGCTAGAAGATACAAGGTGCCGACACCTGTGCCAGGCATAGGTGATGAGAAAACAAAAATCGAGGCAATAACTATGGCGATGATAATGTTCGCCAAGGCAAACCAATGCCCCCAATTTACCAGTTTAGTAACACGCTGGCGACGAGGTGATTCGGCAAGTATCATGCAATCCCTTAGCTATTTTTAACGCTTTTCTTGAGTACGTCGGCAAACTGCGTTGCCATGGCTTCGCGATTTTCAGGGGCTACCTGAGTATTTAAAATGTGCGTAATGACATTTCCTAACACCATAAGTGAAAGATCGCGGTTTGCACCGCCTTCTTCAAGGGTTAGAATAACGTTATTCATTAGCGTTTCGAATTCGTCGTTGCTATAGCGGCTCTGTTGGGGCATTGCTACGCCTCTTTTTTATGATTTCTTTGATAAAAAGAATGGTTTTACACGTAAAATGATTATAATCGTTGTTTGAGTGAGTACAATCATTCATTCTAAAATCCCGCAATTCTTTGGATATTTCTGACACTTTTTAAGCAACAGGACACCCGATACTCTATGAGTGCACTGATTCATCACTTTGTTGTACATCGTTTGATTGTAAACAAAGAAGAGAAAATTGAAGCAATTCCACGTGACAACTGCTTAGCTGTTACTCCGGAAATCGAGCTTCTTGCCCATCAAATAAACCACAGTTTCAATGCTAAACCTGGAAAAGGGGTTGGCCACTTCGTGACGGAAGTTACCCGTGAAGCAAAAGTGGAAAACGAAGAAGGCGAAGCGACTACGCAAAAAAGCACCGAGAACGTAGCAGAGTTCGCGGAAGGCCTTAAGCAATACATGGATATTCAAAAAGCGGCGGGGGATAACGTTGAAGATGCATTCCATGCGTTTTCGGTATCAGCGACCAATCGCTTAGTTCGCACTTTGGCAGAAACGGGTACGGTTGAGACCGGTTTTCTTATTTTCTGCCAGTATGAGTATTTAGCCACACAGTATTTGATGATTGCATTGTTAAATACCCGCTCGCACGTTGAAGTGACAAACTCTTTAGACCTTTCTGCGCGTGAACACTTGGATTTAGCAAAAATGCAGCTCGCTGTGCGGTTCGATTTAACCCAGTGGGATATTCAGCCAGAACAGCAGCGTTACGTTAGTTTTATTAAAGGTAGAATGGGACGTAAGGTATCAGACTTCTTTATGCAGTTTGTAGGCTGCGAAGAGCTGGTTGATGTTAAACAGCAAAATAAACAATTGATTTCTACAGTTGATGCCTACCTAGCCAGTGAGTCACTAGACCCGCAAGAGCAGCACCAGCATAGAGAAGAAGTTAAATCGTACTTTAAAGAAAAGATTGATGCGGGCGAGAGTTTATCGGTAGATGAACTGGCTAACCGACTTCCACAAAATGAAGAAACTAGCAGTAACTTTTCTGCGTTTACACAGTCTATGGAAGTACCGCTTGAAAAAGAAATTCAGCCAGACCCTGCAGCGCTGAAACAACTTGCTAAATTTACCGGTCAGGGCGGTGGTATATCGCTTAGCTTCGAACGCAAACTAATGGGCGATCGGGTATTTTACGACCCAGCTACGGATACGCTAACAATCCGTGGAATTCCACCTAATTTAAAAGATCAGCTTAATCGCCAATCTTCAATGGACTAGTCGCTGCGAAGCAAAAATAAAAAACGTATACTAGTTAGTAGAATATAAACTCGATTCAAGGGTGTTATGCAATTATTTGTAAATGATTTGACAGTGATGGACTTCTCTTACCTTTGCGCAAAACGCGGCATGGTAGGGGAAAGCTGGATTGTCGATGTGATTTTGGACGGTGAGCTCAACGAAGAGAGCATGGTTCAAGACTTTGGTCACGTGAAAAAGAACTTAAAGCGACTAATCGACGAATATGTTGATCACAAGTTGCTTGTACCTGCTGAATACAGCGGTTCAGAGGTTATTCACGACGACGATTCTGAACAGGTAGAAGCGCGCTTTACCTGCATTGATGGGCGTAGCATCATGTTACATTGCCCCGCTGAAGCGTATGCATTTGTTTATTCTGATGAGATAAACATGGAATCTGTCGGCGTTTACTTAAAAGAAGTATTGGCGACTCATCTTCCAGAAAACGTTGAAAACATCACGCTGCATTTACGTGAGGAAGTCATTAATTCTCCGTATTATCACTATACCCACGGGCTTAAAAAGCACGACGGTAATTGTCAGCGTATAGCGCACGGTCACCGTTCGCGAATCGATATTATCCTTGACGGCAAAGTGTGTGTTGAAAGTCAGCAGTATTGGGCTGACCGTTGGGCCGACATCTATATAGCCACCCGTGAAGACGAAATAGCGTACAGCGACAGAAAGCTTAAAGGTCAAGTTTCAAATGAAGCGGATTACTACTGTTTTGCTTACGAGTCGTCACAGGGCTATTTTGAACTATTAATTCCTAAGTCAGAGTGTGAAGTCATCGAAACCGACTCAACAGTTGAGTGTTTGGCGCAGTATCTGCTTGAAGAGCAGAAGAAACGCACGCCTGACGGCGTTTGCCAAGTTATCGCTTATGAGGGCGTAGGTAAAGGCGCCACAGTAAAGGGTTAACATTCGACCACAGCTCGTTATAGGGAAAGGAAACAACTATGGCATTCACGCTTTCAAGAAACGCATTGCATAGCGCACTATCTCGTGTAATGAGTTGTGTAGTGGCAATTAGCACAGTTGCCTCTATGCCATTTGCTTACGCAGATGTAGAGTTAAACGGCCAAAACGAAGCGTTATCTAGTCAAGAGCAAGTAAACGTTGTGTTGAACGGTAAGTTTACGCAAGGCGCCTTACTGCGCGGGCAAGCTCCCGCTGGGGCCAAAGTAACGCTTAATGGCGAAACTGTTCAAACCAACAAAGACGGAAAATTTGTTGTTGGCTTTGAACGGGAAGCGCCACTGCAGCAAACGTTGGTTGTAAAATTAGACAACGGCCAAAAGTGGCAGCGAGACATTACCCTTGAAAAACGCGAATACAACATTCAGCGAATTGACGGGCTAGAGCAAAAAATGGTTTCTCCGCCAGCAGAAGTGACGGCGCGTATTAAGCAAGACAATATCAACGTAGCTAACGCGCGAAGCGGTAATACTGATTTAGATGCATTATTCACCCGGTTTGAATGGCCTGCTAAAGGCGTGATTTCTGGTGTGTACGGTAGTCAGCGTATTCTAAATGGCGTGCCGAAATGGCCGCATTATGGTTTGGACATCGCCAATGAAACGGGCACGCCTGTGTATGCACCTGTTGATGGTGTGGTAACAATGGCTGATGATCTCTATTATTCGGGTAACACCTTGATTCTCGACCACGGCATGCGCGTGTTTTCAACGTTTCTTCATATGGACACTATAACGGTAGAAGTGGGTGAAACCGTTAAGCAAGGCGAGCAGATTGGAACAATAGGTTCAACAGGGCGCTCTACAGGCCCGCATCTGGATTGGCGTATTAATTTGGGCAACACTCGTTTAGACCCACAGACTATTATTTCGGGGTCGCCTGAACAGTAACCATTAATTTGATTTAGCTTTAACAGTCATAAAGAAAAAGGCGCTTTCAGGTAAACTCTCAAAGCGCCTTTTTAGTTTTTACGCTACTGGGCGGTGTTATTTCCCCAGCCACTGATTGAGCTTTTCTTCATCAGTGATTTCAAAATAAGCCATTTCTTTTCTTGCTTGAGTTACCTCAAGAGGCAGAGTTAGAAGCCGCCCGTCTCGAATAAGCGTTAATTCTACCTTTGGCGTTTGGGCATTATCTAATAGGCGCTGAAGCTTCTGGGCATTGACGATATGACCGTCTAACCCAATAATGACATCGTTTAAAAGAATACCTGCCTTCATAGCGGCAAGGCCTTCAAATACCTGCATTACCGTAAGTCCGAAGGTAGCTGGCTTTAACGTGGCGCCAAGCTGATTTTTAATAGCAGGCAGCGAGGAGGCACCGCCTTTATCTTCAACTGACACGCGAGCACGAACCGCATAGTTAACGCCCATTTCAGATACTAACGAAGCCAATTCTACATCGTCTGTGCCATACACCACGCGATTTAAGTATTCTGAAACATCAATGCCAAAATGCGTTGTACATAGATTTTGGATCACGTCATCAGGCGTACCTTTTTCATCCACGCCATAGTGTTTCCACAATAACTGCATCAAGGTATCTAAATTCACTTGTTCGTTTGACTGTTTACGAAGGAGTAAATCTAACCCAAGGGCGATAATGCCACCCTTGGTGTAATAACTGACAATATTGTTAGTAGCGCTTGCGTCTTGCTTATAAAACTTTGTCCATGCGTCGAAGCTACTTTCTGCTGCACTTTGTTTAAAGCGACCTGCGTTTTGCAAAAGTCGACTGACATTTTGCGCAACAATATCGAGGTATTTCTGTGGTTCAATAACGCCGGCTCTAGCAAGGGTGACGTCATCATAGAAACTGGTAAAGCCTTCATAAATCCACAGCTGATTCGTGTACGTTTCCTGAGATAAGTCTGGTTTCACCATTACGCTAGGTTTAATGCGCTTAACATGCCATGTGTGGAAAAACTCATGGCTGCACAGACTTAAGAATGTGATGTAGCTGTCGGTTTTTTTCTCACTTTCACCAACTTGAGGAAGGTCGAAGCGAGGGTAAAGAAGGGCAGTAGAATACTTATGCTCTAAACCGCCAAACCCATTGTCGGCAAGCAGCGTCATAAACAGGTAGTTATTAATAGGTTGTGGAGCACCAAACAAATCTAGGTGGTGCTTGCAAATTGGCGTTAAGTCATTTGCTATGCGCTCATAATCAATATTGTTGTTACCTGAGAAAAGTAACGTAAACGTAATGCCGTCAACCTCAAAGCTGTGAGTGTCTGCAATGCCCACATAAATGGGATGATCAATGAGCTCATCGTAATTTTTTTCAACGAAGTGCCACCGAGACGGGCTTGTACTTTCACAACGAGAAGGCATTGACGTATAAGCCTTCCAATTCGAGGTTGCAGAATCGCTGTCGTTCAGCTCAATGTCCACCTCACACGGCACATTCTCGAAGCCGGAAACGTTTAGAAACGCACTGGTTCCATTTATAAACGCATATTGGTCGTTCATAAAAGCAGAGCGAATAGATAAGTCGTTGGCATAAACCGAGTAAACGACCGTACATGGTTTTCCATCAGTGTCTACACGCCAAGTTTGTTTATCGAGCTTAGTTACCGAAAGGCTATAAACGCTTCTATCGCCAACATTTTCAGTACTATGACCTTCAGAAGTGTTTGCAGTTAGCTCGATAATGCTTTTTGCAAAATCGCGCACCATGTAGCTTCCCGGGATCCAGCTTGGAAGGCTAAGCTCAATTGATGAGCCAGAATGCTCAGGTATTTGCAGCGCGACAGTAAATTGATGGGCACGCCAATTGGAAATAGTTAACGTATAGCGAAGAGCAGAGGTCATAAACGTCCGAAAAGATAAGCAAAACTATTCCTCAACTATATCAACCTATTGAGTTAATCCCAATAGATTGCCTGCTACTAAGGGGCAATTTTTACGTTTATTGAACATGGTTTTCAATCGTAGTATTGATAAGTTTTTGTTTGATGCGTACATTGAGTTAAATGACATTAAATCCAGCAATAACAAATACAAATGGCTGAAAAAATACAAAGCAATTTACTAAGCGAAGATAATTTGGAATCGTTGCGTACGCTGGTACCCGGCGATACAGTAGATTTACAAATTGCTATGCCTGCAGCGCCAAAGCGTGTGAAGACTGACTACATAGGCATGCTTATTGATGAATGTTTGCTTTTTCATATTCCAACATCGGCGAAGTGGATTACCGTTAGGGATGCTCTGACTGTTGGCAACGATATCGTGGTGCGTTCTGTGCTTGAGGGCGATACTGGCCAGGTTATTGCGTTTAAAGTGAAAGTACTCAAATTGCTTTCAAAGCCATCAGGCTTACTTATTACAACCTTTCCAAAACGTATTGAAAGTATAGGGCTTCGCGCTGTAAAGCGTGCTCAACTTGGCGTTGCAGTGACGTTAGAAGCTGACGTTTATCCCAGTGACGAAAACGTAACGGGGATCATCATAGATTTAAGTGAAAAAGGGTGCAAAGTAGCGTTACAGGTCAAGCCAAATTGGCCGGTAATGCTCGATGAAGCTGAGGTTAAGCTAAATTATTCGTTGGACGGTAAAGAAGTAGCGCTTACTGCAAAAGTTAAAAATCATAAGCTTGATAGTGATGTGGTTTATTATGGGCTCGCCTTTACCTGTGAAGAAAAATTGATAAAAACGCTGTTGTCCCGACACACATTGTTAACGTAGGAAAACAATAGTTGGGTGCTCTTTAGATAATAATCAAAATAACAGGCTAAGGGGATCTACATGAGAAGTATTGAGCGACTTTTAATGCAGTACGGTGAAAGCCACCAAAACAAGACCAACGTTATCATCCATGCTATTGCCGTACCCAGCATCTATTTCGTAACGATAGGTTTGCTGTGGAGTTTGCCGGTACCTGAAATGATAGCGCAATTCGATATAACGTGGGCGCATATCATAGCGGTTCCCGTATTGTATTATTATTTTATGTTGTCTGGTCCGATTGGGGCTGCAATGACCCTCTTAACTATACTGTGTTTCGGTGCAGTTAATACCCTAGACCACTTCAGTATCTCAGTATGGTTATTTTCTCTTGTACTGTTTGTCGTTATGTGGATTTTGCAGTTTATTGGCCATCATATCGAGGGCAAAAAGCCTTCGTTTTTTGACGATTTGCGCTTTTTGCTGGTTGGCCCAGCCTGGTGGTGGGTGCACTGGCTGAAAAGAATGAATATCAGTTACTGAGCTTAATCAGCGAATTGATATAGCCAAAACATGTCTAATTTCAAGATTTTGCCCTGCGACAAGAAGCATATGGGGCACGACCAAGGCGCTTGGGTCGAGGCAAGGCTTGCGTATAATCTTCTTATAAGTTTTTAAATTGGTAATATTGTGAGTCGCTTTCAGCGTGTAATAGAAAGTAATGAACGTTTATTTTGGACGTTGCACAGTGCAGGCTGGGCAGGGTTCGCTATAATTTATTACATCGGATCTTTTCTCCATGATGTTCGACCCATTTGGGTTTTCATCATCATGCTTAATGCCTATGCAGGATGGTTGCTAACCATTCCGCTTCGCTACATCTATCGATGGGCAAGAAAGCAATCACCGCTCAACATGATCATCATAGTGATTGTGTCGTGCTACTTAATTGCTTTGCTATGGGCAGTGGTAAAAAACATTAACTACTGGGAAATCTACAAGCACGGATATCGCCCAGACGAATGGTATATGTATTTTACCAACACTATTAACTCGCTAATAATGGTGGGTTGTTGGAGTGGTGTGTACTTTGGCATCAAGAACTTCCAAATGCTTCAAAAAGAGAAGCAGAACGCGTTAAAGGCGAGTACCATGGCGCACCAAGCTCACATAAAGATGTTGCGCTATCAACTCAACCCGCATTTTCTCTTTAATACGCTTAACGCTATCTCAACCCTTATTCTTTTAAAAGAGAACGATACAGCAGAAGCGATGGTGTCGCGTTTGAGTGACTTTTTACGTTATTCATTAGACAACGACCCGATAAAGCGAGTACCGCTAGGTCAGGAAATAAAGGCATTACGACTCTATCTAGAGATAGAGAAGGTACGTTTTGATGATCGTCTAGAAGTACTATGGGACATCGATGAAGGGTGTGAAAGTGCACTTGTGCCGAGCATGATCTTGCAGCCCATTATTGAAAACTCAATAAAGCACGCCATATCTAAGATGGAAAATGGTGGTCGTATAGCGATTACGGCACGTACATTTGGCAATGATTTGTTAATGGATGTTGCCGATAACGGCCCTGGTGCAGATATCAAAGACGGAACACTTAGTCGAGAAAACGGCGTAGGCCTAGCCAATATAAAAGAGCGTTTGCAATCCCTCTATCATCGTAATTTTGCATTCTCTATAGAACACAATCAGCCTTCAGGCGTGCGAGTTAGAATACGCATTCCCTATGAAGTTAAGGACGTATAACATGACAAAGCAAGTGATTAAAACCATTGTAGTGGACGACGAACCTTTAGCACGCAAGGGCCTTCGTGCCAGGTTAGAGCGTCATGATGATGTGCAGGTGCTTGCAGAGTGTCAGAACGGCCTAGAGGCTGTAAGTAGCATTTCTCAACATCGTCCAGATTTGGTGTTTTTAGATATTCAAATGCCTGGCTTAAACGGCTTTCAGGTTATTCACAAGTTGCGCGAACTAAAACAGCCCATTCCCATGATCGTTTTCGTAACTGCTTATGACAGCTACGCAATAAAAGCATTTGACGTGCATGCTTTAGATTATCTGTTAAAGCCAGCAGACGACGAGCGCTTAGGTGCGGCGTTAAACAAAGTACGTGAATATTACTCAACTCAGCATCAAGATGAGCAGTCACAAAAATTGGTAAGCCTTGTTGCTGAACTTACTGGCGATGATTGCGAAGAGATTTTACGCAAGTTAGCTAATGGTGAGCCGGTTGAAACCAATCCATACCCAGATGTATTGGCTATTAAAGATGGCTCAGAAGTAACGCGCGTAAACGTTCAAGACATTCAATGGATTGATGCTGCAGGTGATTATATGTGCGTTCACGCACTGGATGGCATGCATATAATGCGCAAAACCATGAAAGAACTTGAGCAGGAACTAAACCCACAGTTCTTTGTTCGAGTGCACCGTTCAGCTATTGCTAATATCCGTTTTGTTAAAAAGTTAGTGAGCCATATTAGTGGCGAATATCATTTAATACTTCAAAATGATACAGAACTTAAAGTGAGTCGCAGTCATCGTGATAAAGTGAAAGCGGCAATGAAGATGTAAAGAAGCTTGAGCATTAAGTACTAAAAGGCGGTGTTTTATTATAAAGCACCGCCTTTTTTGTTTTTACAATCTATAAAAGTTTCAAGTTAAACAGCGTCTGAACCATCTTACTTAGTTGCAGCTGTACCTTTCGTTCATTAGGGTACGCATAGCGTCAACCCGGGCTTGATTGAGGGGCTTTGTTTCTTCCCAAGTTTTGGGTAGGGGTACGGTAATAGGGCGCTGATTAACTTCACCAACCATTATGTTGGTGACGTCGCTTCCTACTAAGCTTATGGCGAATTCGCCAAGAGTAGTGGCGAGTAGTCGGTCCTGTGCTACCGGCGAGCCGCCACGTTGGACATGTCCCAAGGTTACTGGCCTAACGTCGTTGATATTGTGATACTGCAAAGCTTCGGTTAATCCTGTTAAGCCATTAGGCCAAACGTTTTCAGCTACTACAACAATAAAAC
>NZ_JACSOE010000016.1:0-76840 GCF_014349115.1 Alteromonas sp. BZK5
AAACGACCTGACAGGTATTACCCCAGAGTAGTGAGGAAAAGACCGACTAAATACCCCACAAAGAAAAATGCCAGTCAGCTTAACTGACTGGCATTAGGCGTAATGCCCGTTTTTTTATTTCTACGACTAACAAAAGTAAGTTTAGCCATTTTATTGTGCTATATTTTGGCGGTCTAAAATTTCAAGTTAATCATATTAAGAGTTAGCTTATTCATCTTAAATAAGATGAGTTACTGAATGGGTGTAGGCGCAAATTTACAAAAGTGCCTATAAGCTGAACATATATTCGCCATTAGTCTTAAGATTAACTTTACGGTACTGCTTACACTTGTCACCCCAGTGTTGAATGTGTAAAGTGCCCGAAGTAAAAAGTTTAAAAATCATAAGCGGAGAACGCACTCATGCGAATCATTCTTCTCGGCGCTCCTGGCGCGGGTAAGGGCACACAAGCTCAGTTTTTAATGGGCAAATATGGCATTCCACAAATTTCAACGGGCGACATGCTTCGTGCTGCAATTAAAGCAGGTACAGAGCTAGGCCTTGAAGCAAAGCGTGTAATGGATGAAGGCAAACTAGTATCTGATGAGATTATCATTGGCCTAGTAAAAGAGCGTATTGCACAAGATGACTGTAAAGACGGTTTCTTGTTAGACGGTTTCCCTCGCACTATTCCTCAGGCTGACGCAATGAAAGAAGCAGGTGTCACTGTTGATCATTGCATCGAGTTTGACGTTCCTGATGATGTAATCGTAGAACGTATGGGTGGTCGTCGTGTACACCCTGCATCAGGTCGCGTTTACCACGTTGTTTACAACCCGCCAAAGGTGGAAGGTAAAGACAATGAAACTGGCGATGACCTTATCGTTCGTGATGACGACAAAGAAGAAACAGTGCGCAAGCGTCTTGCGATTTACCATGAGCAAACAAAGCCGCTTGTGAACTACTACAGCGCTGAAGCGGAAGCTGGAAACTGTGAGTACCACAAGCTTGACGGTACACGCCCAGTTGAAGAAGTGAGTGCTGAACTTGCTGAACGTTTAGGTTAATTGCCAACAACGTCAACAAAAGGTCGCTTAGGCGGCCTTTTTTGTTGCTTGTAACTTATTAGCGGATAACGTTTAATGACAACCATGAATGTTGAATTAAGCGCTGATTAATACAGCGCGATATAACTAGAACATGTGGAGTAGACCATGGTTTTGCCAATCACGGCGTTTTACGCCAGCTTACTGGGTATTTGCTACCTGTATTTGTCGTTTTTAGTCATTGGCGCCAGACGTCGCCACCAAGTGGGAATTGGCGATGGTGGTCACGAAGACCTAAGTCGTTTGACTAGAGCACATGGCAACTTTAGCGAATACGTACCCATAACCCTTATTATGATAGCGTGTTTTGAAGCCAATACTGGCCAAGTGTGGGCTGTTCACGCATTGGGGAGCGCACTGTTATTTGGCCGTGTATTACATGCCTATGGCTTAGGTCGTCACTCAGGCGTTAGCTGGCAGCGCTTCGCGGGTATGATCCTGACTTTCCTTGCTATGCTGTGTGCAGCAATAGGTAATTTGGTGCTCATTCATTTCGGATTGTAAGCGTTGCAAAAGAAGTAAATACATATAGAAAAAATGGCATTAAGCTTAGCTGGCATTTTTTTTACCTCATTTCCAATCAGGTTGAGCTAATTCAGGCATTGAGAACAGGTTCGCTGTGTGTACTGCAAAGGTATAGTCTCTGCACAGAGGAATAACCGCAACGAATCGACTTGACGGAACTTTTGCCACCTAAGCGTTTTGTCCTGTTTGGCCGTTTAACCAATTCGGTTGGAGTCTAAATGCTAAAGATTCTTATAATTTTGGTATTTCTAGTTTTTTACACCTACTTACTGAAGCGTAGGTTTAAAGTGAAGATGATGGAGGCATGGCGCGCCGAAAAGGTGGGGTCTGAGGTTATGGTCTATGTGATGATTGTATTGCCTGTGACTCTCGCATGGCTCACTACGGTTCTTATTGAATATTTGTTCTTTTAGAAAACGTCGAATCGAAACTTAAAAAGCGCTCAAGGCATGCCATTGTTAAGCAATGCGGTTGAGCGCTTTTTCGTTTTAAAGGCTTTTAGAAGCGGTAAGTTAGTTTAGAGTATACGAAGCGGCCACGTGGGTTGTGCACGCCGCCTACATAGCCGTATAAGTCACCATCACCATCTCCAATAGCAAATGGAGGCTCTTCGTCAAGCAGGTTGTTTGAACCAATTACAAGGCGAAGGTTATCGCTGTAGTTGTAACCAAACTGCAAGTCCACCAACATTTGAGAATCAACTGTTCTCGAGGTATTTTCTTCAAAGTCCAACACACCGTCGAAATCAATGTCAGGCGTGTCTTCAAACTCACCAACAAAGCTAATGTTCAAGTTGGCATCGAACGCACCTTTAGACCAGGTTGTGCCGAATAACCAACGGTGTTCTGGATAGCCATATTCGCCAGTGTACTCAAGACCGTCTTTTTCGAACTCGTTCATGTAAGACCAATCAAGGTTAAAGCGTACGTTACCGAACTCTTGCAACTCCATGCGGTAGTTAGCGCTGAAATCAACACCAGACGCTTCTTGAGATGATACGTTTTGGTAGGTGTTGAAAATCTTTTGAATTACACCTAATGACTCGCCTGGCTGCGGATCTAAGCGAACACAGATTGTGCTGTCTTGGTTATTACATTCCGCGTCGTAAACTAAACCGAATTGCTGCTCATCAATTTTGTTATCCTGCGTAATACTCCATACATCAATGCTCAGGCCTAATTCTTGAATAGGTGCGTAGATAACTCCTACGTTCCAAGATTCTGACTCTTCTGCATCCAAGTTAGGGTTACCCGCAAACTCGATATTGTAATCCAACGATTCACAATCTTGACCTGTTGCATCACAGCGATATTTGTCTACGAAGAAAACACTTTTCTGTGATGGGCCAAGGCCAACTTGTGCAAGAGACGGTGCTCTAAAGCCCTGAGCCCATGAACCGCGCACGGTTACTTCATCACTTGGCGCCCAACGTAATGCTATTTTAGGGTTAGTTGTACTACCAAAGTCACTGTAATGGTCGTAGCGGCTAGCTAGTTGAAGCTCAAGCTGTTCAGCTAAAGGTATAGATAGCTCTAAGTATGCAGCATACTGGTCGCGTTCAGCAGAGGCAGAAACCGATTCTGTACCGAAGATTAATCCGCGCTGGAACTGAACATCAGGAACGTCAGATACTTGCTCTTCGCGATATTCAACACCTGCTGCCATCATGACAACATCGTCGCCGAAGCTGAATGCTTCACCGGTAATGTGAGCGTCAACGCTGGTCATTCGAGATTCACCACGGCGCACAAGGCTAGTAGTAATATCATCAATTACACTTTGTGGGTTAGTAACGCCACCAAACGGGTTGTAATTACCAAGGTTAATTTGTTCCTGAAGCCAGTCAACGCGAACCCAACCTTGTGACTGATCACCACTTTGTTCTGAACGGCTGCGGCCTTTTTGTACAGATGCTTCCCAATCGTAATCATTGAACGTGCCACGAAGGCCAGCGACTAAACGAAGGGTGTCAGATTCGATATCCCAGCGACGGGCACCTGCGTCAACAGGGCGGTAGCGACCAATTTCAATGTCTTGTCCAAACGGGTTATCAGGATGAGTACCCGGAACGGTTAAACCAGCATCTTCATCTAGAGGTGTTGCTGCACCGCCTGCTTCAGACGTATTGTGCTGCATTGCAACTTCCATAAATGCTGTGGTTTCGTCGCCAATTTTATAGTCGAACTGACCAATAAAGCCCACGCGCTCAGAAGCCGGTATGGTTAAACCAAATGGGCCATAATCGAACAGACAGCTGCCAGACGCCGTTGCGCTATCTTCTGGACAATCAGGGTCGATAGTTTTAACACCATCCACATAGAAGTAACCTGGATAACCTCGTGAAGAACGGAAGTCCATACCACCATAAGGTGATTGGTTAGCTGTTCCGAATCGACCCATTTCGTCAGCGCCAAGCGTGCTGTTGTTGAAATAGTCGATGATAACTGTAGCACTGCTTTTTTCGCTTTGAGAGCCCCATAGAATACTGGCAGTGGTCTCATCATAGCTTGGGCCTGTTGTACCACCATAACCTGCATTAATCTCTAGACCTTCGTAGTCTTTCTTCAGTACTACGTTTACTACACCAGCAACAGCGTCTGAGCCGTAAATCGCAGAAGCGCCATCTTTTAATATATCGATTCGTTCGATGGCGGATACAGGAATAGAGTTAATATCAACGAATGAGTTAGTGATACTTTCAGCAAAGGCGCTAATTGCCACGCGACGTCCGTTTATTAGAACAAGCGTTGCATCTGGCCCCATACCTCTAAGGGATACCGCTGCCGCGCCATTGGCTGTAGAGTCTTGGCTGTTATTGCGTGTCGAGAAGGTACCCGCACCTGTGGCCGGCATACGCTCGAGTAGCTGTTGAAGGTTTTCATAGCCCATGCCTTCAATCATTGTTGCATCTATTGATTGAATAGGTGAAGGGCCTTCCATATCTGTACGTTTGATACGAGAACCGGTGACTGCAATTCGTTCAAGGTTGGCTGCTTCTTCGTCAGCTTGCTGTGCATACGCAGGAGATAGAGAGGTTAATCCTGAAAGTGCTAATCCCACTGCAATTGCACTTACTTTACGACCTTGTTTCATTGTTATTTCCTTATTTCCATTTTACTTGTTGTGTGTTTTTGCAACACGATGGTGTTGCAAAATTATGAATAGCACTCCTAATACTTAAGTTGCAATAGGGGAAAACACGAAAGATGTGACACTTGGTTACAAAGTGTGTAAACCATGTATTACTTTTTTAAATGTGAAGCGGGATGAAGCGGCCGTGAAGTTAAACTAAAAACAGCGTAAAAATAGAGGGTTGCGGCTTAGTTAATTGGTGTTGAGGAAGTGGGAATTTGATAAGGAGCAAGGCCGCTATTTGTAATTCATTAGTAAGAATTTACGTATATGCAATTGCTCCTACATTTTTCTTTATATACGTGAATATCACCGCTTTATCAGATCTGACCAGATTTTTTTTGCCGAAAAATTGAACGCAAGTAAAGGTCTAGCTTGGCCTTTTTGCAAGTAAGGGTATTGTTCAACCCTACTGAAGTGATGTGAAAAGCCTGTCTTTTCGCGGTAAATACATATCGTCCGGATCTAGTGAAAATGCAACCGAGTTGGCTTTGCCCTGAATTTCTTCAATTGGAATGAAGCCATAATAACGAGAATCAACGCTATTGTTCCTATTATCCCCCATTGCCAGCACGTGATCTCTGGGCACAGTGATCAAATTAAAGTTTTTCGCAGGGCTAGGTAATGGGTTAAGCGCTATGGTTCGTGTTTGGCCTAAAATCTGCTCGGAATAAAGATTGTGACCTTTGACGCTTAACGTTGCTTTTTCACCATTGATAAAAAGAACGTTGTTTTCTAATTTGACCTTATCACCTTCAATGGCAACCACACGTTTAATGAGTCTGGTATCAGCTGCATTACTGTCAATGATTACAATGTCACCGCGATTGATGTTACCAGTTTTCGCGACAACAACGTCTGTGAACGGCAGTTCTAGCGTGTAGGCTGATTTATCAACCACTACGCGGTCGCCTACTTGAATGGTGGGCTCCATAGAGCCTGTAGGGACATAATACCAATCAGCAACACTGCTTCGAAACGAGAAAAGCAAAACCATAAATAAAATGAAAGGCAGGTTGTTCTTAACGCTCTGTTTTAGATTTAACACGGCTTCGGTTCTCACTTTTCGTAGATTGCTCGTTGGATCAAAGTTTTATCACGACATGGCTTGTGTAATAGATGTAGATTGTAAATTACCTAATTTGTTCAAAATTGAGGTGTGGAAAATGTAACGAACTATGTCGGTAGCTAATTAAGGTTGCTCTAGCTACAGGGTATTGAGCGTTGAAAAAAAGCAATAAAACTAATGTAAATCATATGTTTATATTTCACTCTGTAAAAGATGAACGCCGCCCGTTTAGGCATGCTTAAAATGTCTGAAAAAGGAATGTCATGGCACTGGTGGTGCACTTGTGGTACTTGTTACATTTTTGACTGGCAAAGAACATACATAATGCTTGAAACATTCAAACGAACAAGAATGTACACTGCAATTGCTGTAATAACATTAAGTGCAGTTTCGACAGGGTGTACGCATAACACCAATGATCCACAAAATGTACGAACTGCTTCCGATATAACCAGCGAAACAACCACTAATGCAGATAATAGTACTGCTTCCCTAAATACGTCACTGTTCAACGTGGACTACGAGCGTTTTACTCTGGATAACGGGCTTACCGTTGTACTGCACGTTGACAGGTCTGATCCCGTTGCTGCAGTCGCCCTCACTGCGCATGTGGGTTCAGCCAGAGAAAAAGAAGGGCGAACAGGCTTTGCGCACTTGTTTGAACACTTACTTTTTCTCGAATCAGAGAACTTGGGAAAAGGCGGTCTTGATAAACTCAGTGCGAAAATTGGCGGCTCAGGTGCAAATGGCTCGACGAGTCGTGATAGTACCAATTACTTCCAAACTGTACCCATTGATGCTTTAGAAAAAATGATCTGGGCTGAAGCCGATAAGTTGGGATTTTTCATTAATACCGTAACAGACCCTGTGCTCGCTAAAGAAAAGCAAGTGGTGAAAAACGAAAAGCGCCAGAGTGTGGATAATCGTCCTTATGGTCACAATCAATATGTGATTGATAAAAACCTTTACCCTGAAGGGCATCCTTATAGTTGGCAAGTGATTGGGTCGTTAGATGATCTGCAAAACGCAACGCTTGCTGACGTGAAAGAGTTTTTCAAAAAATGGTATGTACCTAATAATGTGGTGCTTACCATCGCGGGTGATATTGACGTAAATCAAACTAAAGCGTGGGTTAAAAAGTATTTCGATGAAATTCCTGCGGGAGAGCAAATCAATAAATTACCGCCTCAACCTGCGAAGCTCAATGAGACTAAAAAACGATTCCATATAGATAATTTTGCACAAGCGCCACTTTTAACTATGGTGTGGCCAACCGTACCTGAATATCACGATGACTATTATCCACTTCAAGTACTTTCTCAGTACTTAAGCCAAGGCAAAAATGCTCCGCTGAACAAGGTGCTTGTTGACGAGAAGAAGCTCACCAGTGATGTTTATCTTTATGGCTATGATGCTGAGATTGCTGGACAGCTACAGCTGCAGGTTATGGCATTTAATGGCGTGAACTTAAACACTGTTGCAGATGGAGTTAACGAAGCGTTCGCCCGTTTTGAGAAAGACGGGATTTCTTCCAAGGATTTGGCGCGCATAAAAGCAGGTCAAGAAACAGAATTTTATCAAGGACTTTCAAGCGTCTTAGGTAAAGGTTTTCAATTGGCGCAATACGAAATTTTTGCGGGCGGGGCTGAATTTATCAGCCAAGATGTTCAGAAAATTCTGGGCGTTTCACAACAAGATGTAATGCGTGTTTATAGCACCTATATTAAGGATAAACCGTTTGTGGCCACCAGCTTTGTACCTAAGGGACAGCAAGAGTTGGTGTTAAGCGGCTCTACTGAAGCTAATGTAGTGGAGGAGCAAATTGTCGCGGGGGCGGAAGAGAGCTTTGATGCGTCAGTTGCGGCTGAATACGAACGTACTCCGTCATCGTTTGATCGCACGAAAGAGCCTGCTTATGGTGAATCAATAGAAGTTACACCACCTAAGGTTTGGCAAAATACACTGTCGTCTGGCATCAAAATAACGGGTATTGCTAATGACGAAGTGCCTTTGGTCGCGTTTGAGTTAAAGCTAGATGGTGGCATGCTTCTAGACTCAGTAGGTAAGACAGGAACCGCCAATTTACTTGCCGCAACCTTGCTTAAAGGTACGGCGGAAAAAACACCCGAGCAGCTGGAACAGGAAATTGAGCTTTTAGGCGCTTCTCTGGAGGCCAGTGCTTCTGAAACTGACATAACTATAAGCGCAACGGTATTGTCTAAGCACTACAGTGACCTAATGCAGCTTGTCACTGAAGTGATACTTTCTCCTCGCTTTGATGAACAAGAGTTTGAATTAGCTAAAGACGATACAATCAACCAGATTGAACAAATAAAAGCTAACCCCAATGCCATTGCATCGGTTGAGTTTAAAACACTGCTTTACGGAGACGCGCATCCATTTGCTAAAACTGTGCTTGGCGATAAGAAAAGTGTGAATGATATAACGCTTGATGACCTAAAGGGGTATTACGAGAAATACTTCACACCATCATTGGCAAAGTTCCATGTTGTGGGAGACATCAAGCAACAGAACGTTGTAAAAAGCCTAGCGCCACTTAATGCGCGATGGTTACCAAAAGATGTTACTTTTGCGAAGGTACCAGAGCCCAAACTGCCAGAAAGCGCCCAACTCTTTTTCTATGACGTGCCTGGGGCTAAACAGTCAGTGCTTTATTTCGGCCATTCCGCCCCGAATGTTACTCATGATGATGCTTATAAAGTCAGTGTGATGAATTATCGTTTAGGCGGGGGCGGTTTCGCCTCACAGCTTATGCAGGAACTGCGTGAAAACAAAGGCTACACCTATGGCATTCGTTCATCGTTTTCTAGCGATAAATATACCGGTGAATTCACCATACGAAGCGCCGTAAGGTCGAACGTTACCTTAGAAGCAACGCAAGCTATCATGGATATATTAGCAGAGTTTGGTGCAAACTATTCAGATGAAGATTTAGGCGTTACGAAAGGATTCACACTTAAATCTGGTGCAAGGGCGTTTGAGACGCTAGGCGCTAAACTGAGTATGGTTAGCGAAATCAGCGATTTTGGCTTGCCCAATGATTACGTTTTACAGCAAGAAGCTGAGGTGAAAGCGTTAACCGTGGGTGAGATAAAGCGCCTATACGGTGAATATGTACATCCTGATAAGATGATTTATTTGATAGTAGGGGACAAAGATACCCAGTTTGAGCGTTTAGAAGCGCTTGGGCTAGGGCAACCAACCTTGTTAAACCCTTAGTTCATGTTTGACGTTTTGCGAGCATTATAACGACCGGCAATAAAACCAAAGCCCTTGTGAACAGCGTTCACGCGGGCTTTTTTATTAAAATGGGTGCTATATCTGAAATAGGCAAATTTATTGTGACCAAAAACGTGCTTAATCAACGTAACCTAATAGGGAGGTCTGGTGATGCCTGTTAAGTAGCTGTGTCGTAGACCAAATACTATGTAATTGAGGTAAACGTCCTAGTTAAGCAAAGAGTTGCAGGAGGCATGAGTGACAGAAAAAGTGAAGGAGTCTGGGCATAGGGAGCAAGGCGTTGCCCTTAGTCATACTGAAGAAAAAGATGTACGAGATAATCAGAGCTTAAATTCTGTTTCTTTGTATGCCATTGTCCACAGGGAAGGGTTAGAAGAACTTCAGCGTCCTATGATGTCATTGTGGTGGTCTGGTGTGGCGGCAGGCATTGGCATCTCGATTTCAATTCTTGCTGAAGGAATTCTGCATCACCTCTTTGCAAACTCTCCCAATCAGTTTGTTATCGAAAACCTGGGCTATACGGTTGGTTTCGTGCTGGTGATTGTTGGTCGCCTACAGCTATTTACCGAAAATACGCTGTCAGTTATCCTGCCTTTGCTAAGCAAGCCATCGGTTAACATGGGAGTGTGCATCGCGCGCTTGTGGGGCATTGTCTTCGCCGCCAATATGTTCGGCACCTTTTTGGCTGCGTTTTTCAGCTTTTCGCTGCAATCTGTTCCACCAGAGCTGGTTGAAGGGATGACCGCTATTTCTGAACATTATGCCAAGCTATCACCGTCAGACGCCTTCTCATACGGCATTATATCTGGGTTTATCATTGCCGCTATTGTATGGATGAAGCCTTCGGTTAAGCATTCTCAAATATTGATGATAGTTATTTTTACTTATTTAATTGCTATAGGAAATTTTACGCACGTGATAGCCGGTTCAACAGAACTTTTCTTGTTAGCACTGCAAAATAAAATAAGCGTTCTTGAAACACTCTCACTAATTGGTGCAACATTACTAGGAAATATTGTGGGCGGAACGGGGCTGTTCGCGCTGCTGGCTTATGGCCAAGTGGTAAGGGAAATCGAGAAATAGAGAAGTCAAAAAGTGACCCTTGGTGTGCAAACAGTGGTTAATTGAAATTAGCTGCGTTATAACATTCCGTTTAAACCACTAAGGGATTACGGTGCTTCGCTTTCTAACAGCAATAATTCTTGTCGGAAGTGCATTTTCATGTGCTTTTGCTGAATCAATCATTAAACCTATCATTTCTGAAGCGTCTGTTTCGTTACCTAGAAGCAAAATAGTGACAATAGAAGATACGGAAACTGCACGTAAATATACGTTATTTGTACAGTTGCCAAAAAGCTATAACACATCTCCTTCCAAGGATTACCCCGTAATATACACAACAGATGCGCCTTACAGTTTTCCTATTATCGTAGGCTCTATGCGAATGCCAGTAAACGTAGGCCAAATGGAAGAAGCGGTCATAGTGGGGTTGTCTTATTCCCTAGAATCAAAAGGCGTGGAGAGTAGAGTAAGGGACTACACTCCTGCCATAGCCAATAGTTGGAAACTGGAAACCGGTCTTGCTGCTGAGTACCTGTCATTTATTAGACGAGATGTATTAACATTTATTGAATCTACATATCGAGTAGACGCCAATCGACGGACTTTTATTGGGCATTCATTAGGCGGGCTATTTGGCGGCTACGTGCTCATGCAATCTCCTGAAACCTTTTCTAACTATGTGCTTGTTAGCCCTTCAGTGTGGTTTAATGACGATTACTTACTAACCTTAGAAATGGCTGAAACTCAATCGCCCAAGCGTGTTTACATTGGTGTGGGAAGCTTAGAAACGCCTGAGTTTGGCGAGGGTCAAGATATGGTTGCGGGGAGCAAAGCATTGGCAAGTAAAATCATCGCTAAGGCAGATCAAAACATAACACTACAATTGCATGTTATCGGCGGTGCGTCACATGCGACCGTATTTCCCACCGTTGCTATCCAAGGGATCGATTGGATATTGGGAACGCCGCGCTAGTCGCGTTTTCTTTAACTGACGGATTATTTTATGCTCAATTTTTAGGCAGGCTAAACAATGTTAATTGCAATGAAGTGCAAAGCTCTGCGATACAAAAATGCCCTTCGCGTAGAAAACGAGAAGGGCATTTTGAATAATAAACGAGTTTTACAACGGATTACTTGTGGCGCTCACGCAACACATCAAGTGCATCGTTTAGCGACATATCGCTCGCCTGAAGCAGTACCGTTAAGTGGTACAACAAGTCAGCGGCTTCATTCTTTAGCTCTTCTTTGTCGTGCACAGTAGCCGCCAATGCGGTTTCTACACCTTCTTCGCCCACCTTCTGCGCTATGCGCTTAATGCCTTTGTTGTAGAGGCTAGCGGTATAGCTACTTTTAGGATCCGCGTCTTTACGGGAAGCCAATACACGCTCTAAATCTGCAAGAAACGTAAAGGCTGGTGTGTTGCCGTCGAACCAACAGCTTTCAACACCAGTGTGGCATGTCGGGCCGTTAGGGTTGGCAAGTACCAACAGTGAATCTTGGTCGCAGTCACAAGCAACGCTCACTAAATCTAGCGTGTTACCTGACGTTTCACCCTTGGTCCAAAGACGCTGTTTTGAACGGCTGAAGAATGTCACTTTGCCCGTTTCAAGGGTTTTCGCCAATGCGTCTTGGTCCATGTAGCCCTGCATTAATACCTTGCCAGACAGTGCGTCTTGCACAATGGCGGGTAGTAGGTTGTCCATTTTGTCCCAAGCTAATTTATTGCTGTTTTCGTTAGTAATGATCACGGGTTTACTCCTTCTGCTTGCGCCGTTAATCCGTGACGCTTACGCATGGCAACGCCATTGCTGGTCAACTCTGCTTTCAACTCATCAATATTGATGATGCCCTTGTGAAATACTGATGCTGCAAGCGCGCCATCTACGTCAGCCTGTTGAAACACATCCGTAAAGTGGGCAATTTCACCTGCGCCACCCGACGCAATTAGCGGCACTTCACAGATATCGCGCACGGCTTTTAGCTGCTTCACATCGTAGCCTTTGCGCACGCCGTCTTGGTTCATGCAGTTCAGAACAATTTCACCCGCACCGCGCGACTGAACTTCTTTAATCCAATCGATGGTTTGCCACTGGCTTTTTTGCGTTCGCGCTTCATCACCAGTGAATTTGTACACTTCGTATTGGTCGGTTGCTTCGTTATAAAAGCTGTCGATACCAATCACGACGCACTGTTGACCGTATACGTCGTGTAGCTGGTTAATTAGATCTGGGTTATTAAGGGCAGGGGAGTTAATCGAAATCTTATCTGCACCCATTTCCAAAATGCGCCCGGCGTCTTCAATGCTCTTAATGCCGCCCGCTACGCAAAACGGGATATCAATAACCTGTGCTATACGGCTTACCCAGCTTTTGTCTACCACGCGGGCATCAGAACTTGCGGTGATATCGTAAAATACCAACTCGTCGGCCCCCGCTTTTGCGTATTGCTCGGCAAGAGGCACAATATCACCAATAATTTCATGATTTCTAAACTGAACGCCTTTAACGACTTTGCCGTCGCGTACATCCAAACAGGGAATTATGCGCTTTGCCAGCATGCAATAGCCTCCTTCACCGTGAATTTACCTTCAAGTAGTGCGCGGCCTAAAATTACGCCACCAACGTTTGTGGGTTTTAGCGCTTCGATATCAGCGATGCTGCCAATACCGCCAGACGCTTGCCAGCTAACGTGTGGGAAACGGGCTGCCATTTCTTGATACAGCTCAGTGTTCGCACCTTGTAGCGTGCCGTCGCGGCTAATGTCGGTACACAGCACATGCTTTGCGCCTACTGTAGCGAAGTCTTCAAGCAAGCCTTCAAGGGCTACGCCAGAATTCTCTTGCCAGCCGTGGGTAGCAATAAGCTTTTCACCGCTGTCGCTAATATTGATATCAAGGGCCAATACAATGTGCTCTGGGCCGTATTTTTCTACCCAAGACTTCACAAGCTCGGGTTGTTTTACCGCCAAAGAACCAATCACTACGCGGCTTACGCCCGTTTCTAGTAATTGCGCTACTTCTTCTTCACTACGAATACCGCCGCCGGCTTGAAACTTCATGCGCTTGGTATCGACCATAGACTTAATTAGTGAAAGCTGACGTTTACTGGTGTCTTTAGCGCCTGTTAGGTCAACAATGTGCAGCCAGGTTGCACCTTGGTCGGCATAGTCGTGAACCACGTCTACTGGGTCCAGTTCGTATTGGGTTTTCTGCTCGTAGTCGCCTTGATAAAGGCGTACTACGCGTCCGTCAATAAGATCAATCGCTGGAATAATCATTATAGGTTCACAAAGTTAGTCAGTAATTGTGCTCCGGCCTCGCCAGAACGCTCTGGGTGAAATTGCACCCCGTAAAAGTTGTCTTTATTTATAGCTGCTGAAAACGTATTACCATAAGTGCAGCTTGCAAGCGTGTGCTCGTACTCAGGAACGGCAAAACTGTGCACAAAGTAAAAGTAGGTATCTTGTGGGATGCCCTTAAATAAACTTTCTTCTTTATGAGAGACTGTGTTCCAACCCATATGAGGTAAGCGCACGCCTTTTGATTCCATGCGAGCCACATGACCTGGCATTAGGTTTAAACAGTCGATGTTGCCTGTACCTTGAAAACCACCTTCAGCGCTGGTTTCAACCATAAGTTGCATGCCTAAACATACGCCTAGCACAGGTTGGGTAAGCGACTGCAGGGTTTCCACTAGCGCTTTTTGCTTAATGCTTGCCATCGCTGCTGCCGCTGTTCCTACGCCGGGTAAAAACACTTTATCAGCGTTTTTTATCACGTTTACATCGTCAGATACGTCCACTTCAACGCCTAAGCGCTCAAGGGCAAAGCGTACTGATGAAATGTTCGCGCAGCCGGTATTTACTATGACTATTTTTTGTCGCTGGCTGGGGTTTACCACTGACATTACAGGGCTCCTTTACTACTTGGTAGTGCATCGCCTTGGCGCGTAATGGCTTGACGTAGCGCACGGCCAAATACTTTAAACAGGCTTTCTACTTGGTGGTGAGCATTACCTTCGCTGGTGGAAAGGTGTAACGATAGCCCCATGCTTTGTGCAAGCGAATAGAAGAAGTGCGGTACCATTTCGGTGGCCATTTCACCTACCTGGTCGCGGCTAAATTCAGCGTCAAACTTAAGGTGTGGGCGGTTAGAAATGTCCATAATACATTCCGCACGACATTCATCCATTGGCAACGCGAAACCAAAGCGACCAATACCGCGTTTGTCGCCTAGTGCCTTTTTAAGCGCTTCACCAAGGGCAAGCGCGGTGTCTTCTACACTGTGGTGATCGTCAATGTGCAAATCGCCATCGGTAGTCAGGTTTAGCTCGAAGCCACCGTGGGTCGCAATTTGGTCAAGCATGTGGTCAAAAAAGCCCATGCCGGTTTGAATTGTCGACTTAGCCTGCGAATCAAGATCTACACGCACGCGAATGTCGGTTTCAGAGGTGGTACGTACCACCTCTGCAATACGTGACGACGCAAGTAAGCTTTTCTGAATATCGTTCCAGTTTAAGCTTTCACGGTTGTACTGAAAACTGCGAATTCCCATGTTTTCAGCAAGCTGTACATCGGTAATTCTGTCACCAATAACAAACGAACGAGTGAAGTCCACTTTGCCTTGCTGTAGGTATTCTTGTACTAAGCCAAGCTTTGGTTTGCGGCATGTGCAGTTATCAGCATCGAAGTGCGGGCAAATAAGCACGTCGTCAAACACTACACCCTGGCTTTCGAAAATGGCCATCATGGCATTGTGTGGCTTGTCGAAGTCTTCTTGCGGGAAACTGTCTGTACCCAAGCCGTCTTGGTTACTTACCATCACGAGTTTAAACCCAGCTGCCTTTAGTTTAAGTAGCACAGGAATAACATTTGGCTCGAAAACAAGCTTCTCTAAACTATCTAATTGCTTATCTACTGGCGGCTCTTCTACGAGTGTACCGTCGCGGTCAATAAATAAAATGGCTTGCTGACTCATGCCGCGTCCTCATTATTTTTAAATTCGTTAATTAGCTGCATTAAACGCTGGTTTTGCTCTTCAGTGCCTATGCTTACGCGTAAACAGTTTTGTAAGTTAAGCTGTTTTGATTGATCGCGAATAAGCATGCCTTGGCTTACCAAGTACTGCATTAGGGCTTGCGCATTTGCGTAGCGGAATAAGATAAAGTTTGCTCGTCTATCACCCACTAATTCAAAGCCTTCGATAGATTCCAGCGCTTCGGCTAGGGCCTCTTTTTCCCGGTTAATGGTAGCCACCTGAAGCTCAAGTAACGTTAGCGATTCAGCCGACAATGCTTGTGCAGCAATCTGCGCTACTGGCTCTGGAATGGGGTAGGGCGCTATCACTTTAAGTAGTGCTTGGATGACGGGTGCCTGAGCAAGTGTAAAACCACAGCGAAGACCGGCAAGAGCAAACGCTTTAGACAGCGTACGAAGTACCACCAAGTTTGGATAGTTGTTAATCTCATTTGCCCACGTATTGTCGGCATCGAACTCAATATACGCTTCATCTACAACAACCAGTGCTTTATCGGCAAAGTGATTGAGCACGGTTTTAATGTCTTCACGAGCAACTGGCGTACCGGTTGGATTGTTGGGCGCACAGATGAAAATCACGTTAACGTCATCTTCAGCGCATACAGCATTCACGTTAAGGCTAAAGTCGTCGTTAAGCGGCACTTTCTTAACGCCCACATCACAGGTTTCAGCACTGATTGCATACATACCGTAGGTAGGCGGGCATATCAGAATGCTGTCTTTACCCGGCGTGCAGAAGGTGCGAATAAGTAACTCAATGCCTTCATCTGCGCCGCGGGTAACAATAAGCTGCGATTTGTCTAGCCCGGCGTAGTTTGCGTAACCACTGACTACCGCTTCGGGCTGACATGACGGATAGCGGTTAAAGTTGCTGCTATCTACACTGTATTCGTTGGCATAAGGTGACTCGTTGGCATTAAGCCAGTCTTGACCACCTGAAAACAAGCGACGAGCCGATTCATACGGCTTTAGCGGCACTAAATTTTCGTTAATTAGGTTATCGATAAGTGCCGACATTAGGCGTCTCCTTGCTTAAGTGCCTGCATACGAAGTGCAACGGCCTGTTCGTGTGCATCTAAGCCCTCGGCAGCTGCAAGTGCCATAATCGCAGGGCCTAAATTACGCATGCCGTCTGCGCTTAGCTCTTGAATAGTGTAGCGACGCATAAAGTCTAATAATCCAAGGCTAGAGTAATTCTTAGCATAGCCATAGGTTGGCAGTACGTGGTTAGTGCCCGACGCGTAATCACCTGCAGATTCTGGTGACCACGGGCCTAGGAATATAGAGCCTGCGTATTTAATTTTTGGCAAATAATCACGGGCATTCTCTATTTGTACAATTAAGTGCTCAGCAGCGTAGGCGTTACTTGCTTCAATGGCTTGCTCAATGGAATCAGCCAAAATATAACGCGCATTTTCCATAGCAGGGCGTGCAATCTCAGCGCGAGATAGGGTTGCTAATTGACGTTCAACCGCGGCTTTTGCTTCTTCAATAAGTGTAGCGCTGTTAGACACCAAAATAGCCTGCGAGTCTGGACCGTGCTCGGCTTGGGAAAGCAGGTCGGCCGCTACAAACTCAGGGTTTGCGAACTCATCAGCAAGTACCAACACTTCTGATGGGCCGGCCGGCATATCAATAGCTGCACCATCAGCACGTTGGCTTACTTGCTGTTTAGCTTCAGTCACAAAGCTGTTACCCGGGCCAAAAATCTTATCTACTTGAGGAACGCTGTCTGTTCCCAAGGCCATAGCGGCGATTGCTTGGGCACCACCACACAAGAAGATCTTGTCGATGCCGCATTTTCTGGCCGCATACGCAATTTCAGGCGCGATAAGCTGTTCTTTGTTTGGTGGAGTACAAAGTAGCTTATTTTCGCAGCCCGCCACCAATGCAGGTACGCCTAGCATCAATACGGTTGATGGAAGTGGAGCGCTGCCGCCTGGAATATAAAGACCCACTGCATCAAGGGCGGTGAAGCGCAGCTCGCATTTAACACCAGGCGTTGTGGTTAGCGCGATATCACTAGGCATTTGCGCTTCGTGAAACATTTTTATGTTGTTGAACGCAGTATCGATAGCACTTGCTACATCTGGCGTTACCTTCGCAGCAAGAGCATCAATGTTTTCTTGTGAAAGGACAAGGCTAGTTAAGTCTGGGCAGTCAAATTTACGTGTGTAATCAAGTACTGCCTCATCGCCTTCTTTTTCAACGCGGGCGATAATGTCGCCCACGGTCTGCTTTAACTGTTGGCTATTGGCCATAGCCGGGCGGGCTAGCGCCTGTTTTTTCTCATTTACCGAAAGAGATGACCAAGTAATCATAATTGCCTGCCTTTTAGCCCATCATTTTTTCGATTGGCATTACAAGAATAGAGCTACAACCAAGGGCTTTAAGTTTCTCCATGGTTTCCCAGAACAAGGTCTCTGTAGAAACAACGTGGATAGCAACTTGTTCTTCATTTCCAGCAAGTGGTAGAACCGTAGGATTTTCAGCACCTGGAAGTAGGCTTTTCACCTGCTCTAAATACGCTTTTGGTGCGTGTAGCATGATGTACTTGCTTTCTTTTGCTAGTAATACGCCATCAACACGTGGCATTAGTCGGTTAACCAGTGTTTCTTTCTCGTCGCTAAGCTCGCCATCAGCGCGCTTAATAAGTACCGCTTTACTGCGGAAAATAACGTCTTTTTCAACAAGACCGTTAGCTTCAAGGGTTGCACCGGTAGATACAAGGTCACAGATAGCGTCAGCTACACCTGCTCGTGGGGCCACTTCCACAGAACCTTGTAGCATTACAGCCTTTGCATTTATGCCCTGTTCTTTGAAGTAGCGCTCAAGTAGGTAGGGGTAAGTTGTTGCTACTTTTTTGCCTTCTAGCGACTGGATTCCTTGATAATCCATCTCATTAGGTACCGCAATAGACAGGCGGCAGCCGCCGTAGTCTAGACGACGCAATACTTCATATTCGAATGGCTTGCCCGCAGCTTTACGCTCTAGCATTTTCTCTTCTAGCTCATTTTCGCCAATAAAGCCTAGGTCTACTACACCATCCATAACAAGACCTGGAATATCGTCGTCACGCACGCGAAGCAAATCAATAGGCTGGTTCGTAGAATGCGCAATCAGCAGGCGATCACGAATATTGAGTTTAATGCCTATAGCTTTCAGTAGGGCAATGCTGTCATCGCTCAATCGACCTGATTTCTGTACGGCAATTCGAAGTCTTTTGCTGTTACTCATTGAAACGTTCCTTACACGTTGTGTTTTAACTTTTGATTGCGCCTAAAACGAAAAACCCCCGGAAGTTTCCTTCCGAGGGTCGAGAATTTGTTTTATCTGCGCCACTGGAAGGATACATAGACCTTCCAGCACGAACCTGAAAGGTTATGCTTTGTGGTGATGGTGATGTTTCGTCGCGCAGTTAATCATTTTGAAAATTTTAATTCCTAATTTCGAACGGCTGAAACATTAGCGTTTTGAATTAGGATTTGCAAGGCTAAAGTGAACTCTTTTGGCACATTAACTCTAATTTAATGTGTATATAATAAAACAATTCGTTATGAATTAGTTTTGAACCGTAATTTTAGGCAACTCGTTGCCGATAAGTTATAGAGACAAATGCAAACTTCTGGAGGGCGTATGAGCAACGATCTACTGTTTCCCATTTTGCCTCGCAACACAAAAGTACCGATTGAGACGGACGACCGCGTGAAGAAAGTGCAAAAGACCAAAAAGTCCGAGCATTTCAGTGAAGAAGAGCGCGATCAGTTTCAAGACGTGAAGCGAACTGAGATTATCGAAAAATCAGCTGAAAACTCGAAAGATAAAGAGCGAGGTAACAGCGAGGGTGGGCTTAAGCATATTGATATTGATGTTTAGCGAAACTTGTTAGCGTTAGGTTTTGCTCGCATTGAGTTCTTCAAATAAAGCCGCAATTTGATTCGTCACTTTGTGCTTAGGTAAGTAGAAAGGCAGCGGCATTCGCTTAGAGTGAGACTCTTTCACTTTTACCGTGGCACTTATATAACTTTCTAACACTGGCAAATCTTGCTGCTTAAGTGTCTCAATTAACTCTCTTGGAAGCTTTGCTTGGCTATTGAATTGATTAACAACAATACCCAACAAACGCAGTTCAGGGTTGTGGTCTTCTTTTAATTCCATTGCATTTTCAAGTAATCGCTCACTAAACAGCGAAAAAAATCAACACCGCAAAACCACGTGGTTTTATATACCTAGAATGGAAAGCGTTATGGTTAGTATAAAAAAGTCTGTATGGCAGCTTGCAATAATGCTTCTGGCGTTTGGATGTCCAATAATACTTACATCAGCCGATGTGTACACTGCGCAATATTACGCAGATAAAGGATTGAAAAGTGCTAAGCATTTTCCTGGATTGGCGAGTCTTTGCGATATTAGTCTTGAGCCGCGGGATATTTTTATTGTAAAGGTTTAGAGCGGTAGCGGGCAGTTGTGCAGAAAAAATAAAAAGGCCTCTTGCATTCAAGAGGCCTTCGGTGTGTTGGAGCGCTAATCGCTAATATGGTTAGGAATAGTTAGGGCAGAATTAGTTTAGTTCTTTATCTACCCAAAATTTCGTGCCTTTAACAGTGGCCTGTAATGTAAGGCCGCTTTCAGTCATAGTATACACTGTGACGTTACCCAAGTAGCCTTCGCCTTCTGCAGATGCACCTTTGTTACCGGCTTTCGCTGCTACATCCGCGTTACCACCTACGGTCCATCCATTTTCAATAAAGTGATTCATCGCTTTTTGTGTGTGGAAAACCATAACAATTCGGTAATCTTTTGCGCCTAAGCCAAGGCCTACGCCACCTTCGGCCATATTCATATATGTTTTTGCGCCGGTTACATTATTGTTTACAACACCATAGCCTGTGCCCGCCGCCACAAAGAATACGTTGATGTTAGCATTGGTAAATACGGCGTAGCCGGCAGCGTCTTTTACCTGAGAGCGCGTATCGGGCTTTTCAGAATAAAGGCGGGCAAGCGCGTTATCTTGCATATCTAAAATAGCTTGTCGCTTTTCAGCAACAGTTCCGTCGCCCATCGAAGCGCACGCCGTCAAGGCTAACACGGCAGCCACAAACACAGATTTAATAGCTAACTTACTTATTTTCATGCAATTCTCCTTAGCATGTAGGTATTTTATTAACTACAGAAGAAGACCATTCTTACTGTTTCTAATTCAATAAAATACCGTTTTAATTTACGTCACATTAGTTGTACGCAAAAAACGTGCTAAGTGGTGCATGGAACATTGAAAACTATTGGTCTTACTTGCTAGTACACCTGCAAGTCGCTACCACTCAATTTCAAGCTCTAACGCACCGGGATGATCGGTTTGACCAACCATTTCTTCATACGGTGTGCTTTGACGGAGCCAAACTTTCTCAAAGGCTTGAGAGTCAAAATGCTCCCTAATCTCGTTCAAACAGTGAAACGTTTTAGGTTGTGACTTGTTGTCGCGAACCAAGGTGCGTGAGGCGCCCATACCGGTTGATGCGAGGTAATTGCCGCCTTCTAGTGACTCGATGTATAAGTTCATAGTGTAACCCTCATTAGGTCGCAACTCGTTATAGCTGCGTCTTGTATCTAATTAGTCGAAAATAGCCACAATGATCATTAATTTTGTGTCATGCACGATAAGGAGCCTTACGCATTGGTTGCATTTCAAAGCAACACGAATTACCACCACTTATTCGAACATACTGCGATCCCCGCCTTTTGCATACATTCATGAACACGCTCTTTGTCTTCTAAATTTAAAAATGATCCCACTTCAAATTGCTGCAGAGGGGCTTGTAGCACAAGCTGTGGCGCACATTTTAAGCTCAAGTCTTTTTTATAGTACAAGGACGTATCAGGGCGGAAGAATTCTATGCTGATACCGTTCGAGCTAGTGACTTGAATGCTGTTTGATGAAATTAAGAGCGTCTCCCAGCGGTATGTTGCTTTAGAAACCAAATACATAATCAGTGCCAGTAACCCGACCTCCAATCCTGCAAAAGGTAATATGACCCACGCACCGGCCAGTGACCAAGCAATAGCTATCGAGCTGATAAAAAGGGCAAAAGCTGCAATAAGGTGCTTTGTCTGTTGCCATGTTGCTGAGCGGTTTGGCGAAAGATGCAGTTGCACCTGGTGCTCAAATGTAGATACTTCAACCATGTTTTTAAAATGCTGTATATGATATCTGTGTAAGTAAAACCTTATACGTAGTGGGATAACAATAGTTTGAAAATTGTACAGGTGCTAGTTGGCTGCGTACTTAGAAAAGTCATGCCGTGTAACTTGCCGTATTATCTGCCTTAAGGACGTATGTGATTTCTCTCATCAAGCAAAACGCTGGCAAAACAGCGTTGATAGTACTTTTATTTTTATGGATCGGCAGTTTGCTAGCGCAACCAGCCCCTATTGAGCTTGTTAAAGAGTTCGGGCTTTTCAGCGTTCTTGGCGTTATTGGTGCTATATTTGCGAACGCCACTGGAGCTGGCGGTGGCGTGGTTTTCGTTCCGTTTTTTAACTACCTGTCATTTTCTGCGCAAAGCGTTGTGGCAACGAGTTTCGCCATCCAATGCTGTGGTATGACCGCGGGGGCACTAACTTGGGCCGCGTATTATAAACACCAACACAAGTATGATCAGTATTGGAAGGCATTACCCAGTGTACTGATGTTAACGGTTCCCTCGTCAATATGCGGCATAGGATTCGCTCAGTATTCTTCTCAAAGTACACGGCTTCTAGAGCATTTGTGGGGTGGGGCCAATAACCTTCACATCGCTTTTGGTAGTTTTTCTATTCTATTAGCAATCGCAATATTTGCTTCTATTCCGCTAATGAAGCGTACCCATTTCAAAAAAGACTTACATACGAAAGATCTTTTGCTTTTACCTTTCATTGGTTTTTTAGGCGGCATTATCACCGCGTGGCTTTCGGTAGGAGTAGGAGAGTTAGTCGCTGTTTACCTCATAATTCGAGGGTTTAATGTAACTTTGTCTATTGCCAGCGCGGTTATCTTGTCGGCTTTTACTGTGTGGTCTGCATTGCCGTATCACGCTTTTATAAGCGAGTCTGTGGTATGGCAGGTTGTTTTGTTTGCTGGGGCTGGTGCAATAGTCGGTGGAACGATTGCAAAGTTTGTTGTTTTAGCATTTTCGGTTCAGCGTCTAAAACTTTTTTTCGGTATTTGGGTACTAATTTTAGGTGTTACAAGTTTACCTATTCTTTAAGCCACGAGCTTGCGGCAGTTAAAGGCCCAGCTCGCTGCAATTTGAAGCCTAAAGTAACGCGACGCAGAACCAGATTCTTCTTCTAAACGCTAATCTCGATAAGGAAAGATAATATGGATATCAATCCTGTTCCTAAGAAACGATATAACGTGCTTCAGCCAGAATGGTCATCTCACGCTGTTATTTATCAGGTCAACACACGACAGTTTTCAGAGCAAGGTAATTTTGAAGGAGTGAGAAAGGGGTTATCCCACATTAAATCACTTGGCGCTGATATTGTTTGGCTTATGCCTGTACACCCTATTGGTAAAAAGAATAAAAAGGGAGAGCTTGGAAGTCCCTATGCAGTAAAAGACTATCTGGCCATTAACCCTGAATTTGGTAGCGAAGAGGATTTCAAAGCGCTGGTGGATGAAGCGCACAAGCTTTCGCTAAAAGTCATCATAGACTGGGTGCCAAATCACAGTGCGTGGGATAATCCTTTGGTTGAACAGCACCCCGAGTGGTACGCCAAAGACTACAAAGGAGATTTTCGTCCATCTCCGTGGTGGGATTGGAGCGATATCATAGAGTTTGATTATGAACACGTTGGCCTTCGCAAATACATGATTAACGCGTTGTGTTATTGGGTTGAAAAGTTCGACATTGATGGGTTTCGCTGTGATGTAGCGGGGTATGTCCCCAACGATTTTTGGCAGCAAGCAGTGCAAACGCTAAGCGCAATCAGACCAGTCTTCATGTTGGCTGAATGGGAGAATCGAGATCTTCACGAAAATGCGTTCAATATGACATACGCATGGAGTTGGAACGAGACGCTACACGAACTCGCACACGGACAATGTTCGCTGGATAGGTTGCGCAAGTATTATTCGTGGAACGAACGCAGCTGGCCTCACTCCGCTTACAGAATGACCTTCGTTAGTAATCATGACAAAAATGCCTGGGATGGCACTCAGCGCGAACAATTTGGTGATGCGCTTGAAGCCTGCATTGCGTTGTCGGTGGTAGGTGAAGGTATGCCGCTCATTCACAACGGGCAAGAAGCCGGGGAAACCAAGCGTTTAGCGTTCTTTGAGCACGATCCTATACACTGGCAAGAACATGAAATAGGCAACTTGTACCGCAAGCTAATTGCTCTTAAAAAGTCCAAAGCCGTGCTAGGGAACGGAGAGTACGGGGCAAGAATGATACAGGTGCCAAACTCTAAGATGGATAAGGTATTTAGCTTTGTACGTTGTAGTGAAAGTGAAAAAGTGTTCGTTGTGATTAATTTTTCAAATGAGTATCTAGAGGTGACCTTTGAAGAACCATTGTTTCAAGACGAATATACACAATGGCAGCATGAGGAGAAGCGAAATTTTGAAGCTGGTTCTGTCTGTGAGCTTGAACCTTGGCAGTTTGAAATTTGGGTAGCTTGAAGCGTTGATCGTTTGGCGTAGTGTTTAACTACAAAAGGTATATAAGATTTTTCATTTTTTACTGAGTAAAGATTAAGGACTAACTATGACTACGAATGATCCAACTGAAAAAAGCGAAGACCGCTCGTTAAATAATCACGCTGCGCTGAAAACATCCATTGCCAATGGTGATGTAAAAGAGGTCAAGACGCGACTTGAAGGGCATACTTTGAATAAGCTAGAAAAAGGTTATCTTATCGATCTCGCACGCTTGAGTGGTAACAGTGAAATCGAGGAAGTGATCAAGTCTATACCCGAAAGTTAGGTGCTTACTTAATTCATCTAATGTGAATCTAATGTGATTCTGATGTGAATCAGTCTCAACTTGATCTGTCAGATTCGAATAATAGGACTCAATCAAATCTGAGAGTCGCATATGTGCCAGAAGCGGACGGTGGTAACACCCCACTAAGGGGCGATAATACATGGGCTTAAATTAGGATCGAAGTGACGCAGCCCATGTATTAGCGCCCCAGCGATCAGCGCGAGCGCCTTTAGTGGCTTGTTATACCCTTTAAGCGTTGGGTATTTTAACCAGCAAATCCGTGACGCCTAAATCTACACTAAGTTGTGACAACAGTGTAGAAACCTGTCCACGATGATGAGTTTGATGGTTAAAGAAGTGCAGCAGTAGATGTGCGAAGCATTTTGAATGCGAGACGCCTCTCATATTTTGATAGTTTAGGTTACTTGCTAAAATGCCCTCGGAAAGCTGATTAACAAAATTCAAGATTGTGTTGTCCAGACTTACTCTTTCTTGTTTAAGCAGGGCGAGCTCTGAGAACAAAAGTGAGTCTAGTTTTTCAGGCTTAGGCTTCGATGCTAACGAATCTAATGCAGTAAAAGTTTTAGAATGAGTGGCAAAACGTTTAAGCCAAATTATATCTGCCACCAAAATATGATTGAGTGTACCAATGATAGAATCAAAGAAAGCCCCTCTATCCTTGGCAAGTTCCTCTGAGCCTAAATTCGACGCAGCAGAATAAATAGATGCGTTCATCCATTTATTGTATTCAGCCATTAATATGAAATTGCTTTTCGAAGACATTCGTCCGCTGCTTGCGATTGTCATGTGCTTCCCCAAATGACCAGCGTTTTACAAAATTTGACATTGTTAGGTTGTCACGAAGTCTCTTTATGTAACAAGCCTTTAATTACTAATTCGCAGTTACCTTGATCTCTTTCAAATAATGCAATACTTGGAGCATAATAGACATTATTAGCGGCTTTTACTTGTAATAATCTTTTCGTTTTAGATTTGTTTCTAAGTTCGTCATTATTGGCGCTAGCTATTTCAACGTCGCACGATTGAAGTAACACTGTAGAAACTGACTCATCCTCAACTGCTAGTACTTCCTCTATTACAGCATTTTTTGCTAAAGCGCTCGAAGAGCACAACATTGAAATTATAAAAATTTTCTTTTTCATTGAGTTAATATCCTTGTTTTACTCATCTAAAAATAAGTTTTTTTTGATTAAGCGCTTTTTACGAAAATTCTTGCTACAAATAGCACATAACTTACTAATATGGCGAAGCCGCGCACGTGTTTGCGTCCCAGCGAGCGACAGCGAGTGCCATAATTTGTTTGTTAGGCCGTGCTGATAAGTTAGTCACGGCTATTAATAAAACTTTGTAACTCATCTGAGAAGCCGCTAATTTGTTTAGCTTCTAGAAGGCCGTCTGATTTCATTAATGCAAGTTGCAGCATAGCTTTAGACCTTGCATTGTAATCGAATATGTTGACGATACGTTTGTCGCTGTTTTCCATCAATTTATACAAATAAAGATATTTTGCATGATTTGAAAGTTCGGGATCATCGATTCCTTTACGCACATCGTCCAAAACTTGCTGGCAGCATTTATCTAATGCATCTGCCTTAACTTGTTTGAAGTGTTTCCAATCTGCCTCTGAAATCATGTTTTACCTCTATAGGCCTAAAATTAAGCTATGGGGCACATATGTGGTGCTATAATCGCGAAGCGGCCCCGCGTATGTGTCCCAGCGACGGCAGGGAGTGACTTAAGCGCGTTGTTAAGTCTCACTTACGACCACACATTCTCTCTGATGCCATATTCCAATAGGCTTGAGCTGTAGTCATTTTCATTTCACGCCTTCTATTATCAATATCTTCAATGTCCTGAATAGGAAATGGTGTGAAATCAGTGCCATCACATTTGCCTTGGGTTCCGTAAAGCTGTGGGCGATGAGTCCTATCATAAAGGTATGCGTAGTTAGCAGGATTAATCTTTCCTTCTAACGCTAAAGGGCGCATGATTTTAAGCATTTTGTCTTGAAACTCTTTGTTGTAGTCGGCATGTTGAACAATTATCCATGCTGCCTGCGAAGCATCTTTTCCGACCATATCGATAGTGGGCCAGCCAAATTCAGTAACAATTTCTTCGATTCTATTAGCTTGCTCTATGCGAAGTTTTTCGAAATCCCTATCAGTTTTTCCGTGTAATGTACTATGATCCAGTTCCATCATCTGATTTAGTTCTTGACGCAGACTGAAGTAATCATCTTTAGCAAATGAAAAGTTACTTGTTAGGCATATAAAGACAATGAGATATAAATTTTTCATATTACTCCTCCGTGAGACTTAACTTTTAAATAAGGGGCGCAGGCATGTGGGGCATAATGGCGAAGCCGCCCCGCATGAATGTGTCCCAGCGACCGAAGGGAGTGCCAACAGCGTTTTGTTAGGCGTACAAATGAACGCACGCAGCTTTGCTGCTACCACTAGCCGATAAGACCACTTATTTAAATTATTGAATTTAAGATAAAACAACCCTGTGCGAAATGCCAGATGTTAACGACATTGCTGGATAAAAGAGCGAGTTTAGAAAGCTGGTGATGTTGAATATTTGCGTTGCGATATTGATGAAAAGCGCGTTGCTAAAGCCGTTGAAACTATCAAAAAAGCAAGCTGTAAAGACAACCTAGCGAAACAACCTTGATGCTGTAATGTCACATCCGAATCACCATTTATTGCTGTGAGTAAATGACGCCTAACGCCCCGCTTAGGGGCAATAACACGTGGGCTAAAATTGGAGCGAAGCGACTGAGCCCACGTGTTATTGTCTCAGGGAGCTTGCGAACCTCCTAATTGATGCGTTTTATATATTTTCACTCATCGTATATTGAATATCATCATGAGGTGGAACGAACTGGAGTAATAAGCTATTTCATGACGAGAGTACTGGCACACCAATCACAGTTTTCCTGTACTAATCTCCCATCTACAGGTAAAGATGACGACTAATATATTACGTAAAACCAAAATAATTCCTCCGTTTAACTTTAACACGCTAGCCCACTCTGAAAGCCACCTGTAACATAGGGTAATGTGTAGAGCTAATTTGTCTTATATCAGGTCAATTTATGCGAACAAGCATCTAAAGGAATAGCTATGGCAGCCAAATCAACTATCACTCATCAATATGATTTACAAATGACAGTCATAGACATCGTGGCATTGCCTGAAGAACGCTGCGTGGCCTTGAGTTGGAGCCAAGATAGTGGGTATCAATTTATTGCGTTGCAAGAAGGTAACTTTGTTCCTCTTTCCTACACGATATCGTATGACTTAGAAGAACTCTCATGTGCTGCCTTGTTTAAAACTACATCTGGATTCGGCTGTGTATTCCCCGATAATGTTGTTACCTATACGCTCTCAGATAGTCACTTTCAAACATATCCTTTCGCCGAACCGTTTCCAATGGATGCTGCAAACCGTTCAACGTCACCGGTAAAAGCTCACATGGATGAACACACTGGTACAATCCACGTAATTTTCGAAGATTTCTTTTATAAAAGACGAGGACGGTTTATTTCAAAAATAAGTTTAAATAACAACCTTGCTCATTATTCCCCATTGTATGCTTTTCCGTTCAACACAGCTTGGTATCACGAATGTAGTGACATCTGTTTTGATAAAAGGCCTCTTGTGCTCGCCATTAATTGCCCATCACTATGGCACAAAAGAGAGCCGTGCCCTACGCGATCAACGCACCTAACGGTGATCAATGATGATGGTATCTCTAACGTGACTTCGACTGAACACGGCCATGGGAGCTTTTCTTCAGATAAACAACACCTGATGGTTAAAACAATCTTCAGTCCCTATAGCATTCATTTTTATTCTCTATCGGGTGATAAAGCATTTGTTCTAAACTTAACCCCCAAGCGGGTACTGGGAAACATTGATAAGAAGTGGTTGACACTCTTCGATAAATTTAACGACACTTTATGGCTTGCTCGCGATTATGATGTAACTCAGGTAAAGCTCTTGCGATAAACGCCTTACAATGCTTCGAACATAACTCTGCCAACTTCATTACACCGCTACGTTGGACTCAAATTAAGTAAAAATATGGGCAGTCCGTAAAAGGAAAGCTTTTATCGGACGAGTGAAAGTGAGTTTTTGTGGCTATCTCGACAGACTCCATTGCCCCTGACGCGGTTATCTAACTGAGTTATGTCAGACGTCCGCTTCACGCTCATAGCTGCCTGTTAGATTGAGTCTAAACCTATCCATCGAAACTGTGAGATCAGATATGAGCACTACATCTAATATAGGTGTGTCACTTCCTATAAAGAAAGGAGGCACACCGTAGCTCGTATTTCCGTGATTAGCGTTATTTAAATCGATTCGGCAGATGAGAGCTTTGCTTAAGACCTTCAACTTCATCTTCAACAGGCTTTTCGAGCTTTGACACCGCGTAGGCCACGCCAAAGCCCAAACAACTTCCCACCAAAACATCTGATAAGTGATGCGCGTCGCGCTTAGTCCTCGACTTTCCTATGACTGCTGTAGCAGCTAGGCCTGCCGCCGACGCTAACAATAAAGGTCCAGAACTACGAGGTATTGAACCAGCCACTGCGGCTACTGCTGATGCATGTCCTGATGGCATAGAGTTAAATTTGTCTTTCAATGCGGGGCCTTTTATCTCAGGGCTGCTCTCTGCTCTTGGGCGCTTTCGTCCAATCAAACGTTTAAGCCCTGCGTTAAATAATCCCGCCACTGAAGCTGATAACGTCGACTTTAAAAGAAAGCGCTGCACCTTTGGTGCATGCGTCATCTTAGATAGCGCGTAAGCAGAACCCGTAATGGCGACGACAGATGGAGGTGTTGTCGCCTTGCTCAAAGTGCTTGATGTTATAAAGTTCTCTTTATTTTGCGTTGTATTAGCGCTGGGCTTGTTCATTTTTCGCAGTGCTCGATACGCAAGTAGGCCTTTAATTCCTGTGGAAGATAACATAAAAATCCCTCTTAGATAAAGTGATGGACTATTGAGGAAAGTTCTTGCCGTGTACAACATTGAAGCCACGTGGCCAAAACATGCTGTAAACGTAGAAAAAGAGCCGCACGTGCGGCCCTAACATCACTTAGTCATTACTCTTCAGAACTATCACTTGAGTTACTTTCAAACTTACTCTGATAACGCTTAAATTCCGTACGCGTAATTAATTCATCGTCATTTGCGTCAATATTATCAAAATCACGTGTTACACCACTTCGCGAGGCTTCAGCTTTAGTAAGCTTACCGTCGCTGTTAGCGTCCATCATCTCAAATTTACTGCGCGCAATGACCGCTTCATCTGCGATAACCGTATTATCGTGAACAACAGTATCTTCAGCGACTTTGTCAACGTTTGTCTTTTCTAAGTTTCCGTTAGCCTTCAACTCAGTCTTAGCTCGTAGTTCGTGAGTCAGCCTTTTGTCTTTCGTCGCGGCAACCACTTCATCGACATCAGTATCAACTTTAACTTCCGTTTCCATTGTACCTTCTGTACCCATACTCTCTTTCATCGATTTTACCGTTGCAAGCACGTCGTCATCGAAATGTTGAGGGTGCTTCGTTACATGAGCATTGAACTCTTTAATTGAAAGCTGCATGTCTGAATTGGTATCAATTTTGGAAAAGTGCGCATAAATCTCATCGTCGTCAGCTTCTTCTCGTGAAATATAGCCGTTGTCATCGTTATCCAAATCGGCAAATGTGGTGTCTATTTTTTCGATACCATTGCCGGCAAACGCGGCAGTAGAAAGTGCGGCGCTGATTAGTGTAGCAATTGTTAATTTTTTCATATCTAACTCCTTGGTTTTTCGGCCTCCATACTGCTTAAAAACGGAGGAGAGTATTCACATGGAGTTATTCACAGCATATGCCATTTCAATAAAATGTTTTTAGATCATTGGTTTATGTTTTTTGAAAGGTTGGGTGACGACAGGCGGAATTGTGAGATCTATAGAATTTTCTGAAAAAGTTACTCGCTATTTTTGACAAAAACGGAACACGTTAAGCGGAGAATGTTTTGAATGCGAGCAACAATCGACCTGCCGTTATTCAAGCAGCGAACTTTGTTTAGTATAAAGCCATTAGGTTTCGAATGAGTATTCAATGTTTGTTACGGTAAACGTTCAAATTTTGTGATGGTTTCTAAGCTTTCTTCCCACGCAGCTTTGCTTACGCCGAAGATATGTGCAGTAGGTTTAATCAGTAGTTTTGTATCCAGACACCCAGCGGGTACGGCTAGAATGTCACCGAGTTGAGTACACGGAAGGGCTGAACCACAAATTTTACAGAAACTTTTGCTATGACGCGTGTTCTCGAGCGTGAAGTTGACTACAGCGTCAACACCCGATGCCCAAGTTAATATAGCCGAACTTGAAAACAGGTTGGCTGCGAAGGCCGAACCTGTATCCTTTTGACAATGTTTGCAGTGGCACAGATAAAAACTGTCAAAATCACCCTCAATTTTAAAAGTTACCGACCCGCACAAACAAGACCCTTTGTAATTGTTCATCAAAACTCCTTTTTTGTGAAATACCACTATTTAAAGCACCAAGACTGCTACTGTTTAGCAAGCCAATCGTAAAAATGCGCCACGCCTGCTTCTAAAAACGGTTCTATGGGACCGTGTTCTTCTTCGCCTGATAAATAAAGTGCTCGTCGACCTTTTTCTAGCAATAGGCAGGCTTCTTCATCTTCTACCGCTGTTTCCATATAGGCCGCTTTTTCCGCTGCAAAGTAGTCTGGCATATCTTTATAAAGTGCTTCGGGATAATAAAATTCAACGTGGTTTACACATGCGCCGGCACCCTTGGGGTAAATCGTGCTGACGACAATAATATCTGGGTACCACTCAATCATAATATTAGGGTACAAAAAGCACCATATTGCGCCAAAGCGAGGAAGTGTTTGCCCGAATCGTGCCAATAATGCGTCTTGGAACTCTCTGTAACGCGGTGTTGTGCGCTTGGTAAGCTGGTCGCCTAGCCCAACTTTTTGAACTGAAAAATCATCGCCAAACGACCATTCTAAATCATCGGGTTTAACAAACTGGCGAAGCCCAGGGTGCATGGAGTACACGTGATAGTTCTCTAGATAGATTTCGATAAATGTCTTCCAGTTAAATTGATATTCCGACGTTTCAGAACCGGCGTAAAAGTAATCGGTAAAGTCGAGATAGTCCTCAAGCCCAAGGGCAGATAAGTCCATATTAGGAGATCGCCCTCGAAATAGAAGACCGTTCCACACTGACAGTGATTCCTTTTTCAACTGACCGCTAGGGGCATCCTTAAAGTGGGGCGCACCTTTAAGCTGGCCTGTATTGTCATAGCCCCAGCAGTGGAGTTTACAAACTATGCTGCGTGCCCTGCCTTGCCCTTCAAGAAGTTGAGCTTGTCGATGTAAGCAAATATTGGATATAAGTTCATAATTCTCACCTTGATTAAACAACGCATAACGGTCGTTAAAGTGAGGCAGTACTTGATAGCTAAACTTCTCTGGCACCATTAGGGAATGGCCCGCATAAGCAAGCCCTCGAGAGAATGCTTGCTCGACTTCCTGCCGGCTTTCATCAGCATCAAAGTAACTTTTTATAGAAGGATGGGTAACGATTTTCATAGTTTAAAACGGGTGCTAAAAACGCAGTGCGTTGAGTCGAAATAATATAGGCGCTATGTATCACTGAATTGCTTAAAAAAATAGCAATATTTTATTTAAAGCACTATTTTTTTTAAAATATCGGAGTAGAATCCGCGCACCTTAATTTCGAAGTGATTTTCATGGACATTGGCTTCCATCACCTTGAAGAAAAGCGTCTATTAACGCTTTCTTTTTATATTGCCGGTGCATTTGTCGTTATTGCGCTTGGTTTTGCCATTTTAACCAGCTCTGGCGCTATTTTATTTGATGCTGCTTACTCATTAATTGCTTTTGTTATGTCAATGCTAACGCTAAAAGTAGCTAACTTGGTTCAACGTCCTGATGATGACCGTTTCCACTTCGGTTACACGGCCATTGAGCCGACATTGAACATGTTCAAATCGCTTATCATCATTGCCACGTGTGTGTATGCCGTTGCAAGTTCAGTTCAGAGTTTGTTGGCGGGTGGACATGCTGCTGAATATGGTATTGGTATGTTTTACGGCGTGGTAGCGACAGTTGGCTGTTTCAGTATATCTATTTATATGCGCGTCAAAGGTAAGCACTTGGTGTCTGATTTAGTCAAAGTTGATTCGCATACGTGGATGATAGATGGTGTGTTGAGCGCCTCTATTTTGTTCGCTTTTATTTTAGCTTACGCGTTGGAATCGACTGAGTATAAAACATGGGCGCCGTATGTAGACCCGGTATTGTTGATTATACTTGGTTCGGCAATGCTTCCTGTACCGTTTAAAATTTTGCGCGAAAGTTTAAATGAAGTGATCAATAAAGCTCCTCCTGAGTCTATTTCAGCGGTAATCGAGAAAAAATTCAAAAAAACGTTGGCTGACGTACCGTATGAGCATGTGGAGGTGCGAATTAGTAAGCGGGGTAGGGATGTTTATCTGCTAGTCCATATTATTGTGGATGATGCATTCTCGTTTGCAACGATCAGTGAGTTAGATGAAATTCGACTGAAATGCGAAGCAGAGATGCGCGAGTGGGACCCAGCAATTATCATGGACATCTTGTTCATCAAAGATCCTGAACTAGCAGAGTAATGATATAGGGTGAATATGATATTTCTCGTATTCACCCCTTGCGTGGCTGGCAAAATTCTCCAAATTTTCCGATAATCAAGTCTTTAAGCTAAATGAAGATGTGATGGAAACGCGACTTCCGCTATATAAAAAGCTGCTGGTGATGTACAGAATAGAGCCGGGGTGTTTAGGGCCGCAAGGTACAGACTACGTCGAAGAGTTTTGTGTATTCGCTAAAAAGCGGCTAAAAGACAAACACGGGCATTGCTTGCGATGGACGATTAAGCCGCGCTATGACAAAACACTACCTGAGTTGGAGTTTCAAATAAAAAACGGAGTGGTTTCGCGTGACAATGCCGCTAAGTACATGGATAGCTTCAACATTGATATTGACGCATTTGAAGAAGAGTTAGAAGAGTCGCTGGCAGATTTGGTTGACGCGTTTTTCGAACGATAAACCGGTGCTGCTTAAATTAACTTTCAGCGTTTTAACTGTAAGATTCAGGCTGGATTAGATTGTAATCAAGCCTACTTAATTAAACTTCTCCTCAGGTACGCTTGGAAATGTTTCAAAAAGCGGAGGAGAGAAAAAGTATCCTTGCTGTTTTACTATATTTAATTCCGCCAATGTATCTCGTTCAGCTTTGGTCTCTACACCTTCAGCAAGCACATCTATGTTTAGTGCTGAGCAAAGCTCGGCAAGTGCCTTTACTATTAACGTTTTCCTATTGCTTGTATCTATGTCACGAATTAGGCTCATATCAATCTTGATACTGTCTGGGGCGAGTTTAGCTAACCAGTCTAAATTGGCAAAGCCCGAGCCGAAGTCGTCAATAGCAACCTTAAAGCCGATTTCTTTATAATAATCGATAATATTTTGAAGGTGAGCAGTGTCAGCTATTTTTTCTTCTTCAACCACTTCAAACGTAATTTGCTCCCTTGGAAAGCCATATTTATCAGCTGCGGCGAGTGTGGTGCGAATACAAATGTTAGGTTTATAAACAGCCCCGGGCATAAAATTTATGCTTAGCCGCTCTTTAATCTTAGCTTCTGCGGCTAATGCAATGGCCTTAACTCTGCAAGACTGGTCAAATTTATAAACGTTTTGAGCTGTGACCTGACTTATAACGGTGTGAGCAGGCTCATTATTTAGCCCTCTTACCAATCCTTCAAAACCAAACGTGCATTTTTGTGACAGGTCAATAAGAGGCTGAAACGCCATGGTAAAGTCAAAATCAAGTGCTTCTCCATTGAGGCAGCCTTCACACGACAGTTCTCTCGTTTCTTGCTCTTTGATGTATATGGGAAGTTCTGACGCTGAAATGCCGCTAAAATTCATGAGGCCCACTTGGTAAGGAATTAATGAAGTGTAACTTGACATTGCAATTATCACACTTGTTAAGGCAAGTAGCAAGGTAACTGTTTGATTCGACGATGAGACTACTCGGAGTAGTAATTCTCGTTTGGGTAGCTGCAGTCTTATCGGCGATAAGTTCATTTCAGCGCTTATAAAAATTAGGAAGTAGACTGGAGCTAATTGCGTGGTAAGCGCAATTTAATACTTTCTTGGTATAAAAAGGGGCATAAAAAAAGCCTCAACGCATACGTTGAGGCTTCCATACTAATCCCACTGTTGTATTAGTTTAAAGACTTCAGCTTTTGATAACCTTCAGCTTCCAGTTCGTCATTTACGCACTCCAGTACAAACACATCTTCTGGCTTGCCTTTAGTGCCTTCTTCTTCAGCGATTTCTTTGCAGAACTGGGTTAATTCCGCTACCAGCTCTGCAGGTGCTTCGTCTGATGCAGCTGCAATTACAGAGAACGCCATTGCGCTTAAACCTACTAAGCCTAAACCTATAAAGCGTAAACCTTTCATAATTACCTCGTTTAATAGTTGAGTGTAAACATTTACGAGCTGGATATTGCGCCTAAGTGTTAAGATTAAAAAGCTAATTTTTTTGTTCTAGAAGACAAATTCTTTTCATCAAAAATTTAACAATTGTTTTGACTCTAAAAGGCGTCAGGTAGCAAATGCTGACGCTAAAATGAAAACCTTTAATGGGCATTCCATAGGCTTTTTGGCATAATGCGCCGCTTAAAGTAGAAAAGTAATGACAGCGCCTAAACCATGCCCACAATAAATAACGTATTCTCTTCAGATGGCCTCCTTGCAGGTGCTATCAAGGGGTTTGTACCTCGCGAAGCTCAAACTGAAATGGCAAAGGCGGTTAAGCGCGCTATTGATACCACTGGTAGTCTAATAGTAGAGGCCGGTACAGGAACGGGAAAGACTTTCGCTTATCTCGCTCCGGCATTGTTGAGCGACGGAAAAGCCATTGTTTCTACAGGGACTAAAAACTTACAAGAGCAGCTATTTCACCGCGACTTACCGCTGGTAAAAAAGGCCCTAGGCAGCAAGCGAAAAACCGCACTGTTAAAAGGCCGTTCAAACTATCTTTGTCTACACCGTGTAGCGCAGCACAGCGGCAACTCTACGCTGGTTGAAAAAGAGGTATTGGGTCAGCTTTCAGAAGTGAAACGTTGGTCTAGTACTACGAAAACAGGTGATATGGGGGAACTTAAAACCCTTCCCGAAGATGCCCGTGTTTTACCGCTGGTTACCTCTACAGTGGATAACTGCTTGGGCCGCGATTGCCCAGATTATGAAGATTGCTACTTGGTAAAAGCGCGCAGAAAGGCGCTGGATGCTGATATTATTGTGGTAAACCACCACCTTTTCTTTGCTGATATGGCACTGAAAGACACAGGGTTTGGCGAACTTATCCCAGAAGCTGATGCGATTATTTTTGATGAGGCTCATCAAATTCCCGATATTGCCAGCGATTACTTTGGCGAGTCACTTTCGACAAGACAAATTCACGATATTGCGAAAGATATCACGCTGTTGTTCAGAACAGTGCTAAAAGATGCTGGGCAGCTAGATAAAGCGGCTGACAAATGCAGGATGATTGCCTCTGATTTACGGTTATTGTTCCCGGATACGGCTGAACGCGGCAACTGGGCTGAGGCGTTAGACCGTGACGACGTGCGCATGCAGGTGGGCAAGCTGGCCGAAGCGCTAGGTGTACTGCATGAAGTGTGTAAGCTCCATATTGGCCGCGATAAAGATTTAGACAACATGTACGAACGTGTTGTGGCTGCAAGAGAGCAGTTAGATGCGTTAAGCGACAATAAGCAAGAAAATGTAAGTTTGTGGTATGAAACTACTCAGCGCCACCTCATTATGCATTTAACGCCCTTATCAATTGCCGCTAAATTCAGACGTTTCGTATCATCGCCGCCGCGCGGGTGGATTTTTACCTCGGCAACCTTAATGGTAAACGGCGGTTTTGATCACTTTCAGCGCCGCATGGGCTTAGAAGACGCAGAAACGTTAGGATTAGATAGCCCGTTTAATTATCCTGAACAGGCCATGCTGTGCGTGCCCCGCTATTTACCAGAACCAAACAGCTACGCTATGCGCGAAACTTTGCTAGAAACAGCCAAACGGCTAATCAAAGCAAGTCGCGGGAGATGTTTCTTGTTGTTTACTAGTCACGCTATGCTTCGAGAAATTGCGCAGAAGCTAGAAGATGAGATAGATAATCCGCTACTGGTGCAAGGGACTACCACCAAGCAAGCATTGCTGGATGCGTACCTTGCAGATGAAAAAGCGGTATTAATGGGCACAGGCGCTTTTTGGGAAGGAGTAGACGTTCGCGGCAACGACTTGGTTTGCGTGATGATTGATAAGCTGCCCTTTGCGTCACCTGATGACCCGCTGCTTCAAGCTCGTATGGAAGATGTAAAAAAACGTGGAGCAAACCCGTTTGGTGTTATTCAAATTCCCCAAGCTGTTATTACGTTAAAGCAGGGCGCGGGAAGACTCATCCGAGATCCTTCAGATAAAGGCGTGCTGGTTATATGTGACAATCGATTAGTGACGAAGCCTTACGCCAAAACCTTCGTCGGAAGCTTGCCAGATATGAAAAGAACAAGAAGCTTGGACGAAGTGGAAAAATTTTTAGCCGGCATTGATGAAGCCTAAGTTAAAGCACTGAAAAAGCGGTAAGCGTGTATTACGCCATTAGCCCCTTTTCAGCTTATATGAAATAAGAGATAAACATGAACATTTTAGCTATAGATACCGCAACCGAAGCTTGTTCGGTCGCGCTTCAATTCAAAGACACCGTCATAACGCGTTTCGAGATATGCCCTCAGCAGCATAGTCAGCGACTTCTTCCCATGGTCGATGAGGTGTTAAAAGAAGCAAAGGTTTCGCTGGGCGACCTAGATTTACTGGCTTTTGGTCGAGGCCCAGGCAGCTTTACCGGTGTTCGCATAGCGACGGGAATGATTCAAGGTTTAGCGTTAGGGACAGGCTTAAAAGTAGCGGGCGTGAGTACGCTCGAAGCTATGGCGTTTGAAGTAGCGTCTAAAACTCAGCATAAAGATGCATTGATTACCGTCGCGTCTGATGCGCGTATGGGTGAAGTGTACTTCGCGGTTTACTCTCAGTCGCAAAATGGGCTTGTACTTTGCACTGAAGAGCAAGTTTGTCCGCCCGAATTGGCTATTGAACAGCTAAAAGTACTTAGAGAAGAAAACGGCGCGGCTGTAATTGCAGCTGGCACCGGCTGGTCTGCCTACGAGGAGCTTGATAACTGGAAGTCTGAAGTATGTGGTGAGGTAGCGTCTGACATCACGCTTCCAAACGCGCAATACATGCTTAAACTTGCAATAGATGCACATAGTAAAGGCGAAGTATCTGACGCTGTGAATGTAGAACCTGTATATCTGCGCGATAAAGTAACGTGGAAAAAATTACCAGGCAGAGAGTAACGACACGCCGCCGAATATTGGGCGCCCATTATTAACAATAAGATAAATCGAGCAACGGGGAAAAGAGGGGCGAGTCTTAAGGTTAAAGCTCGCTTCCCAATGGTATGATTCTTGCCTCAGTTAACTTTGTATGATTATCAATAATAATTTCGCTGTACCGTCTTCCGAACCTTCGCAAGGCCGTGTCGCTAAAATTAACAAAGACCCTGAACAGCAAAGTAAAGGGCAAAGCGAATCGTCTGCTAGGGCGATTGTTGTTGCGCCCGACGAACAGGGAACGGATAACGCCAAAGCGTACCAACAATTCATTCGCGAAGATGGCAACACGTATTCTCAAAATGCCATAGCGTCATACACAAGCTTTGAAAAGCAGCAGCAACGCGAGTCTATTCAATCTATGTTCGGCGTGGACATCTACGCGTAGTTCAATTCCAAGCACCATAATTCACACCGTAGATAAATTTAACAAATTGTTAAAACCCGCTGTTTATTTGAACAAAAGCCTACCGTACATACTCTACAAATTGTTGGTTGGGATGATCTATCTCATTTAAGCGACATAGTGTTTGAACGGCAGTGGTTGTCCATTCGTATAAATGCTAATGTTTGGTTGTTGGTATTCGGTTTTTCTTTTTCTCATAAAGAGATACATGAAAGTAGAGGCGGGTTGTAATCGAAATTTCACTGTATTTTTTAAACAACCCAGTGCTTGTAGACTGACTTTTATTCAAACGCAGCATTTTCTAGGATTTATAGGAGCTCGTCGATGTCTCGGTATTTAGTTTTACTTACAGTCTTTTTATTTGCGGGCTGCACAATAGTCCCAGATAGCATAGAAGTGCCTGAAGGAACGCAGCTAGTTAGCTATTCGAAAGCGGTTACGTCGGGGGCGAACGCGCAAGGCCAAAAGGCCAGATGGGGAGGAATGATTGTTGGTGTTGAAAATAAGCCCAACAAAACGTTCATTGAACTCGCTCATTTTCCGCTAAATCATTATGGCAAGCCTTCAACAAATGGAGAGACGTCGGGTCGATTCAAAGTACAAATTGATGGCTTCGTCGACCCAATTGTTTTTGAAGAAGGGCGTGCGGCAACGTTTCTAGGTACAGTTACCGCTCCAACTGCGGGCATGGTGGGTGAGCAGCCCTACATTTATCCGACGATCATTGCCGATGACTACCACATGTGGAGGAAGCAAGAGGTTTATGATGTAAATACTTACTTCTTCAATTACCACACAGGTTGGTATTCACCTTTTTATCGCTTCAATGGCCCTTGGATGTATCCGCATTTTAATCGAACGCGCGTAATTCGTTACGAAAATGCGCCGAGCAAGGCCACGCTTCCTTCTAAATCTAAGTCTACACGAAGCAAGACAAAGGCAACGATACAGCCCGCAAGGCAGGATAAAGCGAAGTAAAAAACTTATCATGGAGGCGGCATAATATTGCCGCCTTTTTTTTATTTTTAGGACGGTCATGGAAAGTGCGCGGCGATTTATTGCCGCAAAGGATGAAAGATGATTGAAACAGAATTTAACATTGGGGCATTACATTTAGCTGCGTTAGATAATCAAGGTGCCGGCAAAGTCGTACTTGGTTTACACGGCTACTTGGATAACGCAGAGAGCTTACGGCTGTTAGCACCCTACCTACAAACTCACCGCTTTATTGCGCTAGACCTAGCTGGTCATGGTCGTTCTGGTCACCGTGCACTAGGCGCACATTACAATCAAGCTGATTACCTGCAAGACCTTTATGCGCTAATAGAATCTCAAGAGTGGGAAGAAGTCATTTTATTAGGACACTCTCTCGGCGGAATACTAGCGAGCCTTTTCGCCGCACTTTTTCCGGAAAAAGTCACTGCTGTAATAAGTATTGATGCTTGTGGGCCGCTTACCGAAACTGAAGAAACAACCGCAGCACAAATGCGTGACGCAATAATGAGTCGTCACGCGAAGTCGCGAAATAAACTGCGAATCGTTGATTTAGACGACGCAGTTAAAGCCAGGTGCAAGGTATCAGATATTCCTGCCGAACACGCGCGTTCTATTTTATCGAGAAATTTGACCCAAGATGCAGGGGGACATTGCTTCTGGTCGAGCGACCCGAAGCTTCGTACAAAATCTACACTAAGACTCACAGAAAAGCAGGCAGAATCGCTAATGCGTGCTATTGTATGCCCAATTCTTTTTATTGGTGCATCTAACAGTTTTAAAAACCTTGAGACTGTTTTCCCCAATCGCAAGGGGTGGTTTTTAAATGCGCAATACGAACAATTAGTAGGCGGCCACCATATTCACATGGAAAATACTGACGATGTAGGGGTATTAATTCGTCATTTTGTTGAGCAATTGTAAATTGTGCCGTTTATTTTTTTTTACACATCCTATACTATTCGCAAGTTATCAGACCAGTTATATAAGTGCAGCTCCCCATGCGCTTATAAAATAGTATAAGAATAAAGTAGAGGAGGTTTTGGTGGAAAAAACCTGGCTTAAGCATTACGACCCTCGCGTTTCCGCAGAAATTGATGCCGATCGTTACGCATCTGTAGTAGACATTTTCGAGCAGTCGGTAAAGAAGTTTAAAAACAAAGAAGCCTTCATTAATATGGGGCATTCAATCACGTTTGAAGAGTTAGATACTTTATCAGCTCAGTTTGCCGCTTATTTGCAAGCAAGCGGACTAAAACGCGGTGATGCTGTGGCAATTATGATGCCCAACCTTCTTCAATACCCTGTTGCCATGTTTGGTATTCTGCGCGCAGGGATGGTTGTGGTTAATGTAAATCCTCTCTATACAGCTCGTGAGTTAAAGCACCAACTAAATGATGCTAATGCAAAAGCCATCGTTATTGTTGAAAACTTTGCGTGTACTCTAGAAGAAGTCATCGCAGATACAAATCTACAAGAAGTCTTTCTGACCGCTTTAGGCGATATGCTTCCGGCACCTAAGCGCTGGATCGTGAACGCAGTAGTGAAGTACGTTAAAAAGATGGTGCCTTCGTTTAATCTACCTGAAACGACATCGTTTATGTCTGCGGTTAAAAAAGGGCAATCTCTTGAATATAAACGCCCAGATATCGATAGCGGCGATTTAGCGTTTCTTCAATACACAGGTGGCACAACGGGTGTTTCTAAAGGTGCCATGCTTACTCATCGCAATATGGTAGCGAATTTAGAGCAAGTGTCAGGTATCTTAGAAACAGTGATTGAAGAAGGCGAAGACTTTGTTGTTACCGCGCTTCCGCTTTACCATATTTTTGCGCTACTGGCGAACTGCTTGATGTTCGTTAAATACGGGTGCCGTAACTTGCTTATTACCAACCCACGTGACATGCCGGCTTTTGTAAACGAACTTAGCAAATATCCGTTTACCATTTTACCTGGCGTAAATACCTTGTTTAATGGCCTGTTAAATACGCCTGGATTCAGTGAACTTGATTTCAGCAAATTTAAGTTTGGTTTAGGCGGCGGTATGGCTGTTCAGCGCCCCGTTGCAGAAAAGTGGGAAAAGGTCACCGGTACTGTGCTTCTTGAAGGCTATGGGCTAACAGAGTGTTCGCCTGTGGTAGCGGTTAACCCGCCACAGATTGAAGCTTATAAAGGTGCAATCGGTATGCCGGTCCCTTCTACAGACATCAAGCTCCTTGACGACGACGGTAACCCTGTCGAAAAGGGCGAGCCTGGTGAAATGTGGGTGAAAGGCCCTCAGGTAATGAAAGGATATTTGAACCGACCAGAAGCAACAGAAGAAATTCTAAAAGACGGTTGGTTAGCCACAGGTGACATCGCAACGGTAGATGATGAAGGTTACTTCTATATTGTTGACCGTAAAAAGGATATGATCCTAGTTTCAGGCTTTAACGTGTTTCCTAACGAGATTGAAGAAGTGGCTGCAATGCATGAAAACATTGTTGAAGCAGCTGCGGTTGGGGTTCCTCATGAAGTCAGTGGTGAAGTTGTGAAATTATTCGTAGTTCGAAACAGCGACTCACTTACTGAAAAAGACGTTATCGCGCATTGCCGTAATCACTTAACGGGTTACAAAGTGCCTAAGCAAGTTGTTTTCAAAGACGACTTACCAAAAACCAATGTAGGTAAAATACTGCGTCGGGAGCTTCGAGACTAATTTCGTTGAAATAGTTTTGTGAAAGCCGGCGTAAGCCGGCTTTTTTATTACTGTGCAAAAATATGCAATATCAATTAATTACAACATCTGAACAACTCGAAAAAGTGTGCACTGCCGCACAGCGTCAAGAGGCGGTAGCCTTAGACACCGAATTCGTAAGAACGAAAACCCTCACTCCTCATTTAGGCCTTATCCAGCTCTATGATGGCCATCAGCTGGTACTCATTGATCCGCTCGCCATAGACAATATGCAGCCATTTATCGATCTCATGGAGAATACCGAAGTCGTAAAAGTACTGCACTCGTGTTCTGAAGACATTGAGGCGTTCCTTACCGCTTTTGATACCGTACCAACGCCTGTGTTCGACACGCAGCTTGCGGGAAGTATTTTGGACATGGGACCGTCACTTGGCTATGCAAAGCTTGTAGAGTTGCTGTGTGATATCAGTTTGGACAAAGGGGAGTCGCGAACCGATTGGTTAGCCAGACCTCTACGTGAAGCGCAGCTTAGCTACGCAGCGAATGATGTGCTGTATTTACTGCCTTGCTACCAACAGTTAGCCAGTAAAGTACAAGAGGCGGGGAAAGTGCACTGGATTTACCAAGAGATCGCTTTGCTAGTTGATAAGAAGCGCGCTCAAATGCCTGAAGATTTTGCGTACTTAAGCATTAAGAATAACTGGCGATTGAACAGCGAGCAGCTCACCGTATTACAGGCACTAGCGGCATGGCGCTTGAATACCGCACGAAAAAAAGATCTGGCCCTAAACTTCGTGTTCAAAGAAGGGCATTTGTTTGAAGCGGCGCAGCGTCTTATCGATAGTAAATCTGGCCTTTCGCGTATTAACGGCGTGAATCATCAATCGGTACGCCGCTACGGCGACACCATCATCACGCTAATTGAAGAGGCGAGAGCAAAGTACGCGCAAACACCAGAAAAGCTCAGACTTCCGGTTGTGCTGCGGTTAATTGATATCGCCAAGTACAAAAAAACGCTGGCCGAGCTTAAAGTTATCAGCGACCAGATAGCGAAAGACAATGCTGTAAATAGTGATGTTATTGCCTCTAAAAAACAGCTGAATCAACTGTTAAAATGGTACTGGTTTTCGGTTGATGAGACCCGCGTGCAGGGACTAATGCCCGATGTACTGTCGACGTGGAGAGAGCCATTGTTTCGCTCTCACGTAACTCGTCTACTTGGCGACGCTCCGGCCCAATAGTGCCTTAAAAGCAATATGGGTGAGCAGTATTAGCGAGAGGTGTATGTTCTCTGGCCAATTAAATCTGCATAGTGACCCCAAAAGAACTAAACAAACGAATTAAGAAAGAGTAAAAATTCTATGTTATGCGCAGTTTATAAAACGCGAAAGAAAGACGGAATGTATTTGTACGTGCCAAAGAAAGACCATTTTGAAGACGTGCCAGAGCCGCTTATGGCGAAGTTTGGTCGCCCAGAGCTAGTGACTATCATCGCACTAGAAAAGCGTGAGAAACTTGGCCTGGTTGACAAGCAAAAGCTTATCGACGAGCTTAATGAAAAAGGCTTTTACCTTCAAATGCCGCCAAAAGAAGATAATTTGCTAGAGCAACACCGTGAATCTCTTGGGCTTTCAAAAACGCCCGATAAGAAGTTTTAAATATCCATGTTATTAAAGACTCTAAACCGCTTAGTTAGCCGAATTACCTTTATAGCTAAGCGCAAAAATCGTAGTTTATTTCCTCAACCGCGCAATATTGCCCTAGTTTTATCGAGTATAACCTTAAGCTTTTCACTGGCAGTTCATGCCGAAAATCAGCCAAGTAATGACAGAGGGCTTAGCGAGACGGGCTTCAAAAGCTACGTTGCTCAACTGAAAAAAGAAGCGGCCGAAAAGGGCATAGATAAGACTAAGCTAGATTTGGCGTTTGCTGACATTACTTTCAGGCCCACGGTCGTCAAGTCTGACAAAAGCCAGCCAGAGAAAAAAATAACGTTAGATGACTATCTAGCAACGCGAGTACCCGACTGGAAAGTGAAGCAGGCGGTTGAGCAGTACAATGAACACAAAGTACTGCTTGACGAAATTGCTCAAAAATACGGGGTTCAGGCACGCTTTATTGTTGCGCTATGGGGCAATGAATCTAACTTTGGTAAAATTCAGGGCAACTTTAGTGTGCTGTCTGCACTGGCATCTTTGGCGTATGAAGGGCGACGAGAAAAGCTGTTTAAAGACAATTTTTTTGCGGCACTTCAGATTCTAGATGAAGGGCATATCTCTGTAGAGGCGCTTAAAAGCTCTTGGGCCGGTGCGATGGGACAAACACAGTTTATGCCCATATCCTTTCTAAATTACGCAGTGGACTACGACGGCGACGGCAGGAAGGATATTTGGGGAACCAAGGCAGACGTCTTTGCATCAATCGCCAACTACCTATCATCTGAAGGTTGGGATAGTGAAGGGACGTGGGGACGCCAAGTAATACTAACCAAACCAGTACCTTTTTCAGGGTTAGCGAAATCTAACATGAAGCCGTTGGCCTTTTGGCAGCAGAATGGCGTCAAGCGCTACAACGGAAATGAACTCCCCAATGCAGAAATCAGTGCATCGCTTATTATGCCAGATGGTGAGCAAGGCCGAATTTACTTGGTGTATAACAATTTTCACACACTGATGAAGTGGAACCGCTCGTCTTACTTTGGCGTTTCGGTTGGGTATTTATCAGAGCGGATAAAACGAGGTTATTAATGGCTTATCGTCACATCGATTCTCAAGGCAATGAAATATCACTACCCGTTGGTAAAGTAGTGTGTATAGGTAGAAATTACCTCGACCACATTCAAGAAATGAATTCTACCGTATCTGAAGCACCCTTGCTGTTTATGAAGCCAAAGGCTGCCTTATGTTATATGCAGAAGCCTATTGACATTCCTACCGACAAAGGCGAGTGTCACAACGAGCTTGAAGTCGCTGTGCTGCTAAAATCATCATTGAAGAATGCGAGTGTAGATGACGTAAAAGCCGCGATATGGGGTATTGGACTTGGTCTCGATTTAACCCTTCGCGAGGTTCAAGCCGAGCTTAAGAAGCAAGGCCAGCCTTGGGAAAGAGCGAAGTCTTTCGACAACAGTGCACCGCTGTCAGGCTTTGTGCCGTTAAGTGAAATAGAAAACTTGGAAGACCTGCGTTTTACCTTAACTATAAACGGGGTGGTTAGACAGCAGGGACATACCGAGCTGATGCTGCACAAAATCATCCCACTTATCGCCCATATGTCATCTATATTTACGTTAGACAGCGGCGACGTGATTCTTACAGGCACGCCCAAAGGGGTAGGTAAGCTTTGCTCGCAAGATACGATTGTTGCAACGCTAGACAATCATTTAACCGTGGAAACCGAGGTAATAGCAGAATGACAGCCGCGTTTTGGGAAACCAAATCTTTAGAAGAGATGACCCAAAAGGAATGGGAATCACTTTGTGATGGATGTGGTAAATGTTGTCTGCAAAAATTTATCGATGATGACGCGGTAGAAGAATACGAAGTGACCGACCACATTAACGATAATGAGAAGATTCACTATACCAATATTGTGTGTACGTATTTGAACACAAAAAAATGTGAATGTACCCAATATGAAAGGCGTACGGAGCTGGTGCCTGATTGCGTGAAGCTGACAAAAGAGAATCTAAAGGATATCTTTTTTATGCCTAATAGCTGCACCTATCGCCGCCTTTATGAGGGAAGGGGCATACCGTCGTGGCACCCATTGTTAAACAAGGGAAAGAAACACGTGATGCACGCAAAGGGAATGTCGGTACGCAATAAGACTGTTTTTGAAACCGATGTGGATTTAAATGACTTTGAAGACTATATAGCCATTTGGCCTTTAGAAGACTTAGATTAACGCGCAGAACGCGCGTTAATCGCCATTAACAATCGCATAAAGCAACGCATCGCGCCCGAATACGCGTTTGCGACAAAGCCCTTCTTTTGTACCACCAATTCGCTCTGCTACACGTATGCTTGCCTTGTTGTTAGGCTCTATAAAGCATTCTAATCGATGCAAATTCATTTGAGAGAACGCAAGCTTCTTCAAGGCTTCACAAATCGCGGTAGCTAAACCTTTCCCGCATGCGTCTGGTCTGAGCCAGTAGCCAAGATTAGCGGTAAGGTGCGTGTGGTGAATATGATTGATAATGCCCATACCTAAGCACTTTTCGTCGTGCATTAGCAAGTAGGTAAGTCCATAGCCTGTATCTCGGGCCTTTTCCATGTTGGCGATGCACTGTTTGGAGAGTGCAGGCGTAACAGGGCAAACCGCTGAACCAAACCAAGGTTTTACGTGATGGATAGACTGTTGCCCAGCCTCACAAAGCGCATAGCAGTGTTTCTCCGCAATGCGCTGAATGGAAATGGGGCCTTGCTCCGTATGTATTGGAGGTAGGCGTGACGGTAGAATGGATAAGTCGATCAAAAGGGTTTCTTATCCAAGAATCGACATGCAAACACAATAGCGAATACAGCAAAGTAGGCAGCAAAAATAATCTGCATCCACTCAGCCATTCCCATAGACAAAAACTGCCATGAATCTTCTAAACAGTCACCTTCAGCAGCAAATACAGCGGGTAGCCACTCGTGAAGTTGTAACCACGAAGGGAAGTTTGGCACAATTTCACAGCTGGCAAAAAATGGGTTCGCAGCATTGAGAATGCCAACGTGTTCTTTGGCAATTAAGAAGCCCCATCCTGCAGATACAGCCCAACCAGCGAAACCAAGCATGCGTGTAAAGCCATTGTTTTTAATAACGACAATAAGTGCTGACAACACAATACCGTACATGGCGGTTCGTTGATAAATGCACATAATGCACGGCTTTAAACCCATGCCATACTGAAAGTAAAGCGCAGCAATTTCTAATGCCAATGATGTGGCGAAAAGCACAAGCCATGAAGACTTGTGCTCTGCCCATTGGCTAATGCTGTGAATGATTCCGCGCATAGACTAGTGACCTACCGCTTGAGCACCCGCTTCAGCAGCGGTGTGGTGTTCAATGAGGTGCATGTCGTAAAGCACCTGAGTAGCATCAGCAAGTCCAATGTAAGTTGCTAACAAACCAACGATGGTCAGCACGATGGTATATGGCAATGCCATCATAACCATACGGCCGTACGACAAACGAAGCAGTGGCGCGATGGCTGAGGTTAGCAAGAATAGGAAAGCAGCTTGACCGTTTGGTGTTGCCACGCTTGGTAAGTTGGTTCCCGTATTGATTGCTACAGCAAGCATATCGTACTGGTCACGTGTGATTTGACCGGCCTGTAGAGCCGCTGTGACTTCAGTGATATAAACAGAGCCCACAAACACGTTGTCACTCACCATCGAAAGCACACCGTTAGCAAGATAGAACATAACCATTTGCGTTTCGCCTTCAAACGACAGTACCCAATGGATTACCGGCTGGAAAAGGCCTTGGTCAATGATAACGGCTACTACACCAAAGAATACGCAAAGTAATGCGGTAAATGGCAGTGCTTCCTCGAACGCTTTTCCAAGTGCGTGTTCTTCGATAACACCGCTCATAGAAGTAGCAAGTACAATAACTGACAGACCAATAAGACCCACTGACGCCATGTGCGTAGCAAGACCAATGATTAACCAAACACCTATTAGTGCTTGTACTACCAGCTTAGCGGTTTCACGCTTACTGCGGCCCTTGTCCATATGGTCGTTATAGTCGACCAAGATCTGTCTTACCGCTGCAGGTAATTTTGCGCCGTATGAAAACATACCGGTTTTTTCCAGAATTACGGTGGTAAGTAGTCCAAATACGAATACTGGGATAGTAACAGGTGCCATACGGATGAAAAATTCAACGAAGTCCCAGCCGGCCTTGTCTGCAATAATCAGGTTTTGTGGTTCACCTACCATGGTCATAACACCACCAAGGGCAGTACCTACCGCTGAGTGCATCATAAGGTTGCGTAGGAAAGCTCTGAAGTCTTCTAAGTCGTGGCTTCCCAGCTCGTCGTCGCTTGTGTGGTCGTGATCAGAATGAAACTCCTTGCCCGACGCTACTTTGTGATAGATAGAGTAAAAGCCTAGACCGACGCTGATAATTACAGCAACTACCGTTAATGCATCGAGAAACGCCGATAGAAATGCAGATGCAAAAATAAACGATAGGGATAAAATTAACTTGTTGCGAACCTTAATCACTAATTTGGTGAACAAGTACATAAGCAGGTCTTTCATGAAGTAAATGCCCGCTACCATGAATACCAGTAGCAATAGCACTTCTAAGTTAACTTCAATCTCATGCATCATATGGCCAGGCGATGTCATGCCTATAAACATCGCTTCGATGAGCAGCAGGCCGCCTGGTTGAAGCGGGTAACATTTCAATGCCATCGCTAAGGTAAAGATGAATTGGATTACAAGCGTCCAGCCCGCTACATATGGGTCCACCATAAAGATAAAGGGATTAACAATGAGAAAGGCAATAATGGTTTTTTTATACCAGTCGGGCGCATGTCCCAGGAAATTCTTATAGATCGCCGCGATCATTGAGGTTTGCATGAGTTCCTGTTCCTTTTACAACAAAGCACGCGTTTTTGCGCATCTTTATACTGTGTAGTTCCGGTTATTGCATACATAAACTGCTGGCGCTATGCGATTTATTTCGCCTTACCGCGGTTTTGCTGCTGTCATTATAGTCGGAAATTAAGCGTACATGATATTAACGTCTTGAGAAAGCAATTCACAGACCCCACCATGTGAAAGTCACTGAATATTTATCACTTTTTTTATGATAGTTATCATTGAATTTGAAAATACGTAATATTTCGAACATAAAATGTACAAGTAGTGTTTAATGGTGTTTGAAATAACACTTTAATTTTAACAAGTTGTTAAAAGCTTTAGTGGACGAGGCATAATTCATTGTGATAATAAAACAGCATCTGGTACAATCAGTTGCAAAATAACAATAACGTGCAGGCGATTAGTTATGATTTATAAGGCACAGAGTCCAGCTGGATTCGCCGAAGAATATATTGTTGAATCTATTTGGAGTGGAAGATTTCCACCTGGCACCATTTTGCCTGCAGAAAGAGAGCTTTCTGAGTTAATTGGTGTAACGCGTACTACACTGCGTGAAGTACTTCAGCGTCTAGCTCGTGATGGTTGGTTAACAATTCAACACGGAAAGCCGACCAAGGTTAACAATTTCTGGGAAACGTGTGGGTTAAACATTTTAGAAACTCTCGCTCGTTTAGACCAAGAAGGGATCCCTGAACTGGTTGATAATTTATTAGCAGCGCGCACTAATTTAAGTGCGGTTTTCATTCGAGGCGCAATTCGAAACAACCCTCAAGAGTCTGCTGAAATTATTGCCCGTTATAAAAATGTGGAGCAAGAAGGTTTAGCTTTTGCCCAGTTCGACTATCAAATGTCACATGACCTGGCGTTAGCGTCTAACAATAACGTATTTGTTTTGATGATGAACGGTTTCCGTGGTTTGTACTCGCGTATTGGTGGCTATTTCTTCTCGCACCAACAAGCACGCGACGTGGCAAACAAGTATTACGCAGACTTGCTTGATGTTGCTGAGAAAGGCGAATACGACCGTGTCCCTGTAGTAGTTAGAAAGTACGGTATAGAAAGTGGAAAGGTGTGGCTTGCTATTCGTGATGACATGCCTAAGGATTTGGTCGACTAAACACTAGGCTGCCAAAGGCTGTTGGTTTCCATACGACGGCTTTTACAATAAACAACAAAAGCGCCGCATTATTTCTGAATATGCGGCGTTTTTTTATCGCTTTCTACTAACGCTCGTTGGTGAATTTACAGCGATGAAACACAGTTTCACATATCTTGTAACATTTTAACCCTTACTTAGTCTCATTCGCGTTAAGTAACGCTAGACCCTAAATCGTAATTATATATACTCACTTTACTTATAAACTTCGCTTAGTTTAGCTGCTTTCTTAAATCTTCAATGATCAAAAGTCGATTGTCTTCAATCGCTTGGCGGTAAACAAAGCGCCAAAAAAAGTGCACAACAGGAATAATAATGAAATATCTATGGATAGCACTTGCCGCAGGTGGCTTGGTAGCAGGCTGTGGCGTCGAAAATAAAACTGAAAATCCTCAACAAGTAGCTGAAAGTGCAGCGCCATCCGTTATGCTAAATACTCAAGTAAGTGCGCCTGTGGCGAAAAAAGTGCCGCATGAAATGACCGCGCATGGTGTCACCCGTAATGACAATTACTATTGGATGCGTGATGACTCCCGCACCGACGAAGAGATATTGTCCCATTTAGAACAAGAAAACAGCTATGTTGAGACTGTTTTGGCTCCTCTTAAGAAAAACCGAGAAGCGCTTTATGAGGAGCTCGTGTCTCGGATTGAGAAGGACGACTCAACCGTTCCCGTTCTCGACAATGGTTACTGGTACTACACCAGCTACTCAGGTGAAAACGAGTATCCTATTTATTTAAGAAAACCTTCACTTGACGCTGAACCGCAAGTATTGCTTGATGCAAACCGAATGTCTGAAGGGCATGATTATTTCAGTATTGGCAGTTACGCGGTGAGCAGCAACAACAAGTTGCTTGCGTATTCTGAAGATACGCTTAGCCGACGCATCTACACTGTGTATGTCAAAAGCCTAGAGAGTGAAGAAAAGCTTGATGACATTTTAGAAGGTACGTCTGGAAGTGTAGTTTGGGCGAACGATAATACCCACCTCTTTTACGTGAAGAAAGACCCGCAGACTCTTTTAGGATACCAAGTCTATCGCCATAAATTGGGCACGTCTCAAAGAGAAGATGTTTTAGTTTATGAAGAAAGCGACCCTACCTTTTATACCTATATCAGTAAAAGTAAAGACGATAGTGTCATATACATTCACCATGACAACACCGAAAAAACAGGTGTGACTTTGATTGATGCGAATAACCCAACGTCTCAAACAAAAGTATTCTTGCCCATTGAAGACGGACAAGAATACAGTGTAGCAAAAGCGAGTGACGGTTATTTTGTGTTGACTAATATTGGTGCGAAGAATTTTAGAGTGATGAAAGCACCATTAGACGCCACTAACGATGTGTCGAAATGGCAAGAAGTGATTGCACATCGTCCAGACGTTTTCCTTCAAAGTATTGAAGTAATGAACAACCACTTAGTGGTCAAAGAAAAAGAAAACGGGATGCTGCGCTTGGTCGTTCACAATCTGACGACAAACGAAGAGAAAGTTATTCCAACTCAAGATCCAATTTACGGTGCGTATTTTAATGCAAACCCTGAAATGGATACCAATAAGCTTAGAATTTATTACAGCTCGTTGACCACGCCTGGTTCTATCATTGATATCAACTTAGATACCCTTGAAAGCGAGGTGATGAAACAAACCCGTGTATCTGACACTTTTGACTCCTCTCTCTATGCCTCTGAGCGCGTGATGATTGAAGCGAGAGACGGTACGTCGGTTCCCGTTTCGTTGGTTTATCGCAAAGATAAGTTTAAGAAAGACGGCACCAATCCATTATATCAATACGCCTATGGCTCATACGGTTCGACTGTAGACCCAACGTTTAGAAGCAGCTGGTTGTCTTTGATAGACAGAGGTTTTGTTGTCGCGATCGCACACATTCGCGGAGGTCAAATGTTGGGGCGCGAGTGGTATGAAGACGGCAAAATGCATCAGAAAATAAATACCTTTACTGACTTTATTGACGTTTCAAAAGGACTTGTGGCAAAGCAGTACGCAGACAAAGACCGCGTCTTTGCTATGGGCGGCAGCGCGGGTGGCTTATTAATGGGCGCAATCGTAAATATGGCACCTGAACTCTATCAAGGTGTGAGCGCGCACGTTCCATTTGTTGATGTAGTGACCACGATGAGCGATGCGTCTATTCCGCTGACTACCGGCGAATATACCGAGTGGGGTAACCCAGCCAACAAAGCTGAGTTTGACTATATGCTTTCCTACTCGCCTTACGATCAGATTGAAGCGAAAGACTATCCACATATGTTGGTCACAACCGGACTACACGACTCACAAGTGCAGTACTTTGAGCCAATGAAGTGGGTGGCGAAGCTAAGAGAATACAAAACAGACGAAAACTTATTGCTTTTCAAAACCGACATGGAAGCGGGTCACGGTGGAGCTTCAGGACGTTTCAAACGATTCGAGTCTACCGCGCTTGAATATGCGTTTGTATTGCATCTTGCAGGTGTTCCACTCTAACTCTACACCCACCTTTTTAAAACCAGTCTCCTCTGGTATTTCGCCCGAACAAGTTAGCGCTTTTTCGGGCATTTTTATGTTTTTTGTGTTTTTAGTATGCGGATTCTAATTGTTAATCGTAAAGTAAAGCCATGGTGTTGAAATACACTCTCATTTAGCATTCATAGGAGCTGAACATGACTACTACTGACACAATTAAAGGTAAAATCAACGAAGCCGAAGAAATGGCACGTAAAATTTGGTTAGCAGGCCTAGGCGCTTATGGTAAGAGCGTTGAAGAAGCGCAGGGGCGCTACGAGAAGCTAAGCGAAGAAGCGAACAAAATGTTTGACGAGCTAGTGACAAAGGGCGAAACGCTAGAAGAAGACGCAAAAAGTAAGTTCAAATCTACGACTAACGATGTTGAAAATCGCGTTGCAGACGTGCGCAAGAAGCTTGGCCTTGATTCAGAGCCAGCTGATCAGCGCATCGAAGAGCTTTCAGCAAAAATCGATGCCTTGACTGAAGCGGTTGCAAAGCTAGCTGCCAGCAAGTAAAGCAATCAGTATATTGGACACCGTTTTCGGTGTCCAAAACGCAGCTTTCATTTAATCCTTTTAACTAAATAGGCTAGATAGAAAGCTACAGTTGAGTGACCGCGGAAAGCGAGTGTGCAAATTAGTGTGCTGTAAATCACATTGCTTTCCACTGTCATGCTTACTAAATCTCCATATTGGAGGCGTTATGAGCAACAAAAATATTCCTAACCCGGAAGCTATGCCTGTTGTCCAAAGAGAATCGACAACGCTAAATGGTACTACCCCTTCATCTCTGAAGTCGTCCCCCTTGTTTGGATGGCTTTTTGCTGGTTCCGACCTATTGTCTGCAAAGCTAGATCAAGCGGCAGGTGTGGTCAGCCAAAAAATTGATAACACTCAAGAAACCATCAATGCTATGCAAGCTAAAGGCTTGGAAGTGGAGAGTGAACTTAGACGTACGCTTAATCCATTCGCCCTAGTTGATACAGCTCAAAAACTGGTTGCATCAACGCCGTTATTTTCGGCGTTGTCTGGCGGTCAAAAACGTCAACAGAAAGAACAGCAGCTTGAAATGCTGAGCGCAAAAGTGGACTTACTCGTCGAGCAAGTAGCCCTTTTAGCTGCAAAGGAGGCGGCGAAAAAAGCCGAAGTGACAAGTACTGCAAGTAAGGCTACTGCCAATAACAGAACAGCAACTAAAAGCTCTTCAGCTAAGTCAACAACCACCTCGTCGACAACTACCGGTACCCGCAAACCGAGTAAAGCAAAAACAACCACTACAACGGCCGCTTCATCGCCTAGTGCGACTAAAAAGGCCGCGACTGGAACAGCGAATAAGCGCACCGTAGCAAAGTCAACGGCAGCTAAGAGTACAGCACGTAAAACAACGGCTAGTACAAAAGCTACATCGGCCAAAAGTACGACTAAAAGCACATCTGATTCGTCTGACATCACAAAGAACGACGAGTAAAGGCGTTCAATAAAGGTAAAGGTAGTTTTTGGTAATAGCGCCAAATAAATGAATACGCGTATATTTGGCGCTGCTTGTGCTAGGCTCGTTTAAATTATCTTTTTGTTTGAGTGTAGAGATAATTATCGGTGATGTCAGGCTTCTAAACTATCCACCTCTAATCCAAGAATTTTTGCCAGTATATCCGAGTCATCTTGTATTGCGTAATAGTCACCAATGAAACATTAATACAATCCTTGTTTGGTTAGTAGTTAGGGTGCTCAGTTGGTGACATGCCAGTGAGCTTTCAGATGTATATATTTGTGTCGTTACTAAAAGACGCTTTTCAAAAGAATCAAAAGCAACTTTCAAATGCAACTAGATAAATTCAATGTCATCAGCGTTTATACTTTAACTTAAAAATAAGAACGTAAACTAACCAAAGAAATACCGACCAAGAAACAAGAAAACCGACAAGCATCATCGACATATGTTCCCAGATAACACGCTTGATCAAAATGGATTCTGCCGAGTTTTTGGGGTTTATGAAAATGTCTACTGGCTCAGAAGTTGCAAATTTTCTTTTTAATTTAAGCCCTAATTTAAGCATAAAGCCGTCGTCATAAATGTCATACCAAGTAACTTTTCTTCCGGTATGTTCTTGGCCACTAGAATTGTATTTGTAAAGGATACGAGGCGTGTATAAAGTATATTGGCTTCGATTATCTCTAGTCGTTGTTGTAATCATTTCGTCAATATATACATTTATTAAAGTTGCTTTGATAGGAACCCAATTCATTGAAGATATTGGGCCGGCTAACCCTTTGACTACTTGTATTGAAAAGACGATGACAAAAATTAGGGCAACTAAAGCGACAAAATAGACTCCCAATCTTGCTTTTCTAAGTTGTGCTCGGCTTACCTCAATAGTCATAAAAACGTCTCATTCAGTCCGTGTTTTATCATATTGTTTATGGAACAATACTTACTCGCTATTTATTTTTCGCCCACAAATTCTGATGCTTTTTAAAACCGAAGAAGTCATAGGGTTCCCAGAAACTCGGTACTAAATCGTCAAGTGCGTCCGGAGTGAAGTTGCTCGACAATTGACTCATAATTTCACTTAATCTGTCCTTCCCTACGCGCATGAGTTTCTTGCGGTTAGCTGGGAAATAAAGGTTTCTTCCTTTGGGAATGATTTCTTGCGTACCGCTGGTAATGTACTTCTGATTTCTTGTTACCACTTTACATAAAGGCTCAGCTGGATTTGCAGGGTTGAGGCCAATCACTATTGCACATTCGTACTGGTCCTTTTCATGACCTTTCTCATTCATCGGTATGTAGGTAATGCCGAACCCTTGTGGGAAATACCCCACAAGCTCAACAAAGTCCTGCGCTAACTGCTTATTTAAGCCGCCTTTTTTCGCTAATTGTTCAATGAGCATGTAGCCTTTAGGCAAGCTCATACGTGAGTAGTCAGACTTAGTTGAAAGCACAATCGAAACATAAATTTGAGGGATCTTTACAATCTCTCCCAGCCCCGTTTTCGACACAAATGCATCTTTTACCAGCTGCTGCAAAAATTCATTGGCTTCTTTGTGAGTTTGAACAAAGCGATCCCTTTCTTCTTTGTTGTTTCCTACATACTTAGGTAGGCCTAACCCCTCAGACAAGTACTTTAAAGTGAAGTGATAGTTTAGCTTCAGAAGATCCTTTCGCTGCGACTCTTCCAGCAAACGAAATTCGTCTAGATCGCCATTTTCCCCTTTCAAGATGGTGAGTGCGGCAGGGCTTTGCAGGCCAATATCTTGAAGTAACGCTGCGGTTATTAGCGGTCGCCCAAGCTCAGTTTTCCATTTATCGCGCCAATAGCGGTTCCCACGAAACCGGGATGCAGCTTCGCGATACTTCGAGAGATATTTGTGAGCAATCGTGTCGTGCTCTAACAGTCTATCGACTAAGCGCAGTGTAAGCACCGCTTTGTAGAGCGGTTTGAAGCGCATGTGCACACGCGCAAAGTTGCCCTCTGGTCCTCGTGTGAGCAGCATAAGTGTACCAAGCAACTTAGCGCTGAGCTGTTGTGTTTCTTGCCAGTTATCGCCCTCACAAAGCTCAATAATTTTGGTGCTTACAGCGTCAAGCCGCTCTATCCTTGCCAGACGCTCTTCTTCAAGCTTTTCAGTGCTGTTTGTTATTTGCTTGGTCAGTTGCTCTGCAAGCACCTCTTTGTTTTTATTTCCCTCAATTTTCTTAAGCTGAGCTTTCAAGTCTTCAATGTGCTGCTCAAGAGAGGGGGTAAGCGAAAAATAGTGACTCGCATCCTCGAACACCGAACCGTAGCCCGTTTCTTGAGGATAAATCATATTGATTAGTTGTTTTACTTGCTGCGTGTAAATGCTGTCGGGGTTTTGGCTTTGTGCGCTCACCGTTTTCCTTTCAAAAGATGCTGCGAATTGCCATTACTTTGCTATTGGCAATTCAAGACAGGTCAAGCGACGCACACGCTATCTTACTTCGTGCCCAAGCTCTACTGCCTCACGTTTTTTCAATTGGCCTAGATGATACCGTAAATTTTCGCTAATTTTGGTATTTCTTTTAATAACATGAAGTTGCGGCCATGATGCCCGTTCGCCACTGACGATCAACTGATTGATGCTTTCGCGCGTTGGATTAGACAACACCTGCGATAAATTTCTAATTTGGCGCTTGGGTAAAATATTGATGTTACCTACGTATTGCTGATCAATGATAGAACGAACTTTATGAATAGCCAATTTGGCACTTTTATTACCGGTTAATCTTTCAATGATATCAATGGCGAAAATACTGTTAGTTTTCGCTAGTTGGCCAAGATGGCGCGCAGACATATCCCACAGCGAGTTGGGGTCAATGCGGTTTGCGGAAATGAATGGCACTGCCAACGGGTTTGTTTGGCTCACGATACTGTGATTTACGCCATATAGCCTCGCTAAGCGCTCGAAGGGAAGGTCGGCCATTAATGAGCCATCGGCAAAACGACGGTTGGGAATATAAGGCACAATATCGCCCGAAGGCGTTTTCGCTCTTAACTGTACAGGGCTAAAAATGATGGGAACTGCACAGGATGCACGTACCGCTTGAGTAATAATTGCATTCGGTGAGGTTTTAGCATTTAACAAGCGCGAATGTTGATGGAGGTCGGCAGGGGATACCGTCACAGTAATGTGTCGACCTGTTTTCTTAAAGGCTTCCTCAAAAGTGGTAAGGTCGAAAAGTTCAATCAGTGCATTTTCAAGTACTGAGCTATCAAATAGCCCTTTCTTTCCAAGACCGGCAAAGCTTCGCCAGTGTTTAAAAGTCTCATAAATAAAGTCGGCGCTGAGTGCTTCTAATAATTGGTCGTGAGTTCGTGTACCCAACATGGCTGCGATGATAGAACCAGCGCTAGAGCCAGACACTACGGTAGGTAACAAATTCTTTTCGTTTAATGACTTAACCACGCCAGCATGGAAAAAGCCTAAGCCTGCGCCACCTGAAAGCATAAGGCAGCTGCGCCCGAAGGCGTGTGCAGTCTCTTCAAAAAATGACAGTTTTTCGTAAAAGTCTACATCTTGCTCATCGGCGTGATAAATTTGCTCTAGCGCCAATATCACTTCGTCAATAAACTGTTCAATAAGATATTTAGTGCCTATTTTACACTGGGTAAGTAATACGGGGTTGGCAATATTGCCTAAATTGCCGTGTAGCCCCTCGTGCAGAATCGACATAAGCGCATGTAAATCGCCTTTGCTTCTGGCAAGCTGTAGGCGCTGAACTCGTTTGCGAATTAGTTTGTAGTCGTAATCATCGCTAGCGTCTTCGGCTTTCCATTCCTCTGCACCAGACAATGCATCGTGCGCTAAGCACGCGGCCTCATATTCATCATAATTGCCTGCATGCTCGATTTCATGTTCAAGCTTTTTTAACCGCAAGTCGAATACTGCCATGACGAGTACCTATTTTTGATTGATGAGGGCTGTGCCTTCTACTCATTTGAAAAAGTACACTGACCCGAAAAACACCAGCAAAACGATAGTTTTCACTTAGAACGCAGTTCTCAAAAATTACAGGTCTTTAAATGTCCATATAACGAAGACTCAAAGCACGGGCATGAGAACAGCGGTTCATACACTATTTTGAGTGTATGGCGTAAATTTAGAATTCACTACCTAATCGTTTGTTGTTGAGAAAACTGATGCACATTAGGTGAATCACATAAGGTCAAACGTTCTAACTTTTAGACTTTCATTTAGCTGTTTTCAATCAACAATTAGCAGTAATTTCACTTTTTACATTGACCATTTCATAAGCACTCAGTAGCCTGAGAGAGAAAATAACAAATTGGACCACATGTTCGTAGTATGGAATGGAACTTTGAAACGCTAAGTCTGCTATCAATTCCTTTAATTAGCGCTATTGTTGGATGGCTAACCAACTATCTGGCGGTAAAAATGATGTTTTACCCCATTGAGTTTGTTGGTATTAAGCCTTTCTTAGGGTGGCAGGGACTCATTCCTGCGAAGCGCCGCCAAATGGCCGAGATTGAGGTTGAGCTAGTGCTAGGCAAACTGCTTAGTGTTGAAGAGTTAGCGCAGCGTTTAGATGCAGACGAGCTCACTAAAGCAATTGAGCGGCGTTTAAGTCAAGTTATTCGCAAAGTCGTTAACGATGTAATGGCAGAATCTGCGCCTCAACTTTGGGCTGCGTTGCCTGTACAGGGCAAAAATTTAGTCTATCAACGCATCGAAAACGACATTCCTAATGTGGTTCATAAAATGGTGGACGACTTTCAGCACAATGTCTCAGAAATTTTAGATATTAAAGAGCTGGTGGTAGAGCAGCTGGTGAATGCGCCCGAGCTCGTTAATGAAATTTTCTTAACGGCAGGCAGCAAAGAGTTTCCGTTTATTGTGCGTTCTGGCTTCTATTTTGGCTTTTTGTTTGGTTTGCCTACCATGCTACTTTGGTATTTCTACCAAGCATGGTGGATTCTGCCGTTAGGTGGGCTGCTCGTGGGTTATGCCACTAATTGGATTGCTATCAAAATCATATTCGAACCCAAACGCCCAAGAAAACTGGGGCCGATTACTATTCAAGGTATGTTTTTAAAGCGCCAAAAAGAAGTGTCCGAAGTCTATTCAAACATTATTGAAGAAAAGCTTATAACGCCTAAAAACATCACCCATGTAATCTTGCATGGTTCAGGCTCAGCCCAGCTTTTAGAACTCATTGAGCTTCATGTCAACGACGCTATTGAACGCTATGTTGCTATAGCGCAACCGTATTTTGCGTTGGGTGTGGGGTCAGAAAATTACCATAAAATGAAGGCACTAGCGGTGCGTCAGATATTTGATAATTCTGATAAGTATCTGCTTTATGCGTTTGATTACGCTAATAATGCTATGCAGATTGGGCACGATTTAAGTGAGCGCATGCAGGCGTTAAGTGTTGAAGAATTTGAAGGCGTTTTGCGCCCAGCTTATCAACAGGATGAGTGGAAGCTCATCGTAACCGGCGCTATTCTAGGTATGGTAGCTGGTATTGCTCAACTCTATCTGGTGTTTATGTAGCGTGTTTCACGAATAAAAGATTAACGCACTGGGTTGGCAAAGGATTGAACTAAATTATGAAAACCGCGCAGAAAATACTTCTCACCGCGCTAACCTTATTTAACGAGCACGGCGAAAACACTGTTACCAGTGTTGATATCGCCATTGAGCTGGATATTAGTCCGGGGAATCTCTACTACCACTTTAAAGGCAAGGACAGCCTGGTTAACGCGTTGATGAAAATGCATGAACAGCAGATGCAGAAGATACTAAGCCGAGAAAAGCTCGATACACTTCATCCTGAAGAAATTATGTATTACCTGTATTTGCTTATAGACAGTATCCATGTATTTCGCTTTTTCTACCGTAGCCCGGCTGACTTAGCAGAGAAATATCCCAGTATCGTGCGCCCTAGACAGCACATATTGTCTAGCTTGAATAAACAATTAGCGTTTCTTTTTGAGTCACTATCGAAACGAGACATTCTTATTGCCTCAAAGGCCGACAGGGCACTTATGGTGGATTTAATGTCCTTAATCATCACACAGTCTTGTCAATTTGATGAATTAAACAGCCATATGGATAGTACGATGCAGCGCTATCATGCTTTGTCGCTAATGATGGTAAGCGTATTGCCAAGGTTGGCACTGTCCGATGAACAAAAACAGCAGTTAGAACAGATGCTCGACTCTCATGACTTTATGAGAGATGCCTCAACCCCGTCACCCCTCGACTTCGCGTAAAGGAATAGTAATGGCAAAAACGCTCAGTTTCTTAGATAAGTCATTTTGGATAACCGAGTCAGACGAGAACCCAAAACACGTAGCTTGCTTGCAGCTACTTGCCATACCTAAAGGGGCAAAAAGTACCGAATATGTCCCTCAATTATTCCAGGAAATAAGAAGCTATGCCCGTGCTACTTCTCCCTTCAACTGTGCGGTAAAAACGGTATTGGGGTACCCGGTGGGATTTGCGCCGGTAAAAAAGCTCAACATGGATTATCACGTTCAAATTCATCGTGTGGCTGATGTTACAAACCGCGAAGCACTCGATGCGTTTGTAGCAAGATTACATGCTTCGCGGTTAGATCCCGACAAGCCCCTTTGGCAATACCATTTCATCTTTGATGACAACAGCGAGACGTTTGCTATTTATGCGCGGGTTCATCATATGTATGGCGATGGGGCAACATTAGTGCGCTGGTTCCAAGCGGGATATGTATCAAACTCTCACGAGACTAAGTTCACACCAGTATGGGCAGTAAAACGACTGCGCCATAAGCGCAGAGAGCCTGTGAGCTTTTACAAGCGCTTAGTGGGAGTGGGTTACGCGCTTAAAACCGCGCTTGATTTGCTAATTATCTTTATTCGTATATTCATGAAAGTGCTGCGAGTGAACCCACATTATATGCCTATTCCTTTCACTGGTACGAAAACAGTGCTGACTGGACAAGTGAAAGCGGGAAGGGCTGTGGCTACCATGGACTTAGACTTTAAGCGTGTAAAAGCTCTGGCAAGGCGAACGCGCTCTACGGCAAACGAGGTGTTGCTTTGTGCCTTCGATATTGGCGTACATAAACTGCTGCAAGACCACGGGCAAGTATTTAAAAAAGCCTTGTTCACCAATATGCCAATTAACTTGCGTAAACCCGGCGAGAAAACCACGGGCAATAAGATAGCTATTGTGCCGGTACAGCTTGCTCACGGCGAAACCGATCCTTATTTACGTTTGCGCCAAATTGTAGTGAATCACCGCATTGTAAAACATGCAGCGCAGCACGCGCGGCCCGCAGCATTTAGCGGCTATACTATTGTTATTCAATCGCTTGCACTGGTCTTTGAGTGGTTAAGGCTATCTAGCGTAGTCAAACCCATTGCCAACATCTTAATCTCCAATGTACCTGGGCCAAAAGATACGCGGTATCTAAAAGATGCAGAGCTTCTGGCTTGTTACCCCATTTCTACCATGACGCCTGGTGGCGGGGTAAATATTACGCTTATGACATATGCAGGCACGGCAAATGTGGGATTAGTGTGCTGCAATAAAAATATTGAATCGCTACAGCCGTTAGCGCGCTACGTCAAAGAGGCGTTCGATATGCTTGAAGCAAGTGTGGACGATCCCAGGCTAAACATCGACGATATTGGCGAACAGGTGGATACCGTCCCTGTTTCTATTGTGTCAGATCACTAGCGTGCATTGTTCCAAACAGTATGCGTTGTCATTCAATGAGGTAAAAGCGCAGTACGTCGTCTTCTACACGCACGTTTTGGCCAGCTTTTGAGAACAGAACCTCGCGCCAATGGTCGTTACGCATGGTATGGCTTAAGTCTTCCTGCTTAATTTGCTTTTTAATGGCGTTGTTAATGAGAGGGATGTGGTAGTCCAACACGGCTTGTTTCGAGCCAGATAAATAGACCTTTAGATAGTCTGCAGCTATATCGGATGTGCCGGCGCTAAACAGTGATAACGCTGATTTTAAAGAGCCACCAAGCAAAGAATTAACGCTTTTGGGGAAGAGTCGCGACATCAGAAATTGCGTGTCTTTAATCAACGCGTAATCATCGTTAACTAAGGTGACGCTGTCAGTGGCGACGCCTGTCAAATAGAGTGTACTCATATTTTTGTCGTAATAGGGTGAAGCTGACACGGTAAATACAACATGAGCGCGATAAATAGTCGTGGTGGCAACCACAATATTAAGCGCAGCGAGGCACTGCAGACCAATACGGTTGCTTTCACTATCTAGCGTGATGTTTCCTTCAAGCACGGTAACCGTGCCAGTTCCCATGGGGATATCGAAAGTGAATGAGTAAGGAAAGCTGCCTTTTACGAGGTCATGAAGCTCTGATTTCGTGAAGTCGTCGTGCTTCAGCTTGCCCCATTTCACAAGCCATTGTGCAAGGTAGACTTTACATTTGTCTTTAAACGATAGGTTTTTGGTCAACGTTCATTCTTAGCCTAAATCTACTAGGCGGTGGCTTGTTGTTAGTTTTTTCAGAGTAGGGGCTACTTCGATATAGCACTTAAGTTATCAGGATTATTAGATTTTTTAAATCTTACAATTTAAGTCTTTTCTTGGCGAAGTGTTGTTTGGTAATCTGGTCGTACCACAACGTTTTTTTAACATTTAATAGTCTTGCCCTCAAGGAGTTGGCGAAATGAGCGAAGTACTGAGCAAATACGATTGCATTATTGTAGGCGGCGGTTCTGCGGGCGCGGTGCTTGCCACCCGTTTATCAGAAAACCCCGCGTTAGATATTTTGCTATTAGAGGCTGGCTCAAAGGACACTAATCCGCTTATTCATATCCCGTTTGGGTTGTCTTTACTCAGTAGATTTGAGGGGATTGGCTGGGGTTATCACACAGCACCCCAAAAAGAGATGTATGACAGAGAACTGTTCTGGCCCCGCGGTAAAACCTTGGGCGGCAGCAGTTCGGTTAATGCGATGTGTTATATTCGCGGGCAAAAAGAAGACTACGACCGCTGGGCTAACGAAGAAGGGGCTGAAGGTTGGTCGTTTGATGATGTACTGCCTTATTTCAAACGCTCTGAGAACTTTGAAGAAGGTGCTGATGAATACCACGGCACAGGCGGCCCACTCAATGTTAGCAAGCTTAGGCATACCAGCGTGCTGTCAGACGCATTTGTGAACTCAGCGTCGATTGCAGGCTATCAACAGCTGGACGACTTTAACCGAAACGACAGGGAAGGGTTAGGGTATTACCATGTTACACAGGCCAACGGGCAACGCTGTTCAACGGCGAAGGGGTATTTAACGCAGGCTAAGCATCGCAACAATTTAACTGTACTTACTAGAGTCGCAGCCGAAAAAGTGCTGTTAAAAGAGGGGCGTGCAATTGGCGTTCAGGTACGTGAAAAAGGCGTAGTAAATCGCTATTTTGCTAAAAGCGAAGTTATCCTGTGTGGCGGCGCGATTAATTCACCACAACTTCTTATGCTTTCAGGTATAGGACCCAGAGCAGAGCTAGAAGAAAAGGGGATTTTTGTTCAGCAAGATTTGCCTGGTGTGGGTCAAAACTTACAAGACCATCTTGATGCAATTGTACAATATACTTGTAAAGCGAGAGAGGGCTATGCCGTGGCGTTAGGGGCCTTGCCTTCCTACGTAAAAGCCACCGCAGACTATGCGTTTAGGCGCAAAGGTATTTTCTCGTCCAACATTGCCGAAGCAGGTGGCTTTGTTAGCTCAAGCTTAGCGACACAAGGTCCAGACATCCAGTTTCACTTTCTACCGGCAATTTTAAACGACCATGGAAGACAGTTAGCTTTTGGTTACGGTTATGGCCTTCACGTATGCTGTCTATACCCCAAAAGTCGCGGCACTATTTCGCTTCAAAGCAACCATCCTGCTGATCAAGCCCTTATTGACCCCAATTATTTGACTGCAGAGGAAGATCAGCAAGTCATGATTGAAGGTGTGCGCATTGCTCGTAAGCTGCTATCTGCACCAGACTTCGACAAGTTCCAAGGCAGTGAGCTATATCCTGGGGTAGAAGCACAAACAGATGAAGAAATATTAGAGTTTTTACGTGAGCGTGCTGAAACTATCTATCACCCAATTGGTACCTGTAAAATGGGCAGTGATGACGATGAGATGGCAGTGGTTGATACCCAATTGCGGGTAAGAGGTATAGCAGGTCTTAGAGTGGTAGATGCTTCTGTGATGCCCAGCCTAATTGGCGGCAATACCAATGCGCCCACCGTCATGATTGCTGAACGTGCTGCTGAGTTTATTAAAGCGACGCACGAAGGCCAGCCAGTATCTATGGCTAAAGCGGAATCGGCGTAACTAAAAAAGTGCTACGAGCGAGTCTTCGTCTCGCTCTGGCAATTCATCCGTTCTAAGCATCCATTTGCTTTTGCATAAATAAATCTGCTGCACAATCACACATTTCCTCGATATGACTGCTGTCAGCGTAGATACCATCAATAAGCAATCGTGCAATCCCGTGTAACGTGCCCCAAGTAACCTGTGCGAGTCTCAGCGCATCCTGATTATTTGGGAGAAGCCCTTTATCTTGCCAATAGCGCGTCATCGTCACTTGAAACTGAAAGCAGGGAAATGCAACCTCTTTCAGATCGTTGGTCGCCGCTTGGTTTTGCCAAATTGTGCGACCAAACATCAATTCGTACATCTCTGGGTTGTCGGCAGCGTAGCCAATGTATTCGTGCACAAATTCGCGGAAACGTGCCTGCGGTGTTTTGTCTTCTTGTTCGAAGATTCGTTTAGCTGCGGTATGCCAATCGCTAAAGCCTTTGGCTGCAATGGCGCTTAAAAGCGCACTCTTGTCTTTGAAATGGTGATAGGGCGCAGTACGTGACACTCCGGCATCTTCTGCCAGCTTTCTGAGAGATAAACTATCAACGCCGTATTCAGACAGACGCGCCGTTGCCGCCTCTATCAGTGCGCTGCGCAAGTCGCCGTGATGGTAGCTTTGTACTGCATTAGCCATAAACCCGATGTTTCCATTTTCAAATTGAGACGAATAGATAACGTTTTATCTTGACACTGTCAACATAGCCTTTTATCTTGACGCTGTCTAGTTTGCAAATTTGTTAACAGGAACAGCCCAAGGAGACAGCGCAAACCATGAAGTACTCTACATTAGAAGTAAAACAAGAGGGTCATATTGCCCACGTAGTACTAAACCGCCCCGACGCAATGAATAGCATGATCCCAGAGTTCTGGACCGAATTGCCAGCGGCTATTCGTGAAATAGACGATGAAGGCAACGCCCGTGTCATTGTTATTTCATCAACGGGTAAGCATTTCTCTGCCGGTATGGACTTATCGGTGTTCCTGAATATGAAAGAAGACTTTAAGGGCGACCCGTCGCGCAGATCAGAGCGTATGCGCCGTATGGTGATGTTGCTTCAAGATAGCTTTACCGCCATAGAGCAGGCACGTATGCCGGTTATTGGTGCCGTGCAGGGCGGGGCAATTGGTGGTGCAGTAGATTTGCTTAGTGCATGTGACATGCGCTATTGCACACAAGATGCTTTTTTTACTATTAAAGAAACCCAATTAGGCATGACAGCCGATGTCGGCACGCTTCAGCGACTTCCAAAACTCATTCCCATTGGCATAGTTAAAGAACTGGCTTATACAGGTCGCAATTTTGGTGCAGCAGAAGCGCAGCAGCTTGGCTTTGTAAATCAGGTATTTGACGACCAAGAATCATTGCTAGACGCAGTGATGAAAATAGCGCAGCAGATTGCAATGAATTCGCCGTTAGCAGTTTCAGGCACTAAGACTATGATTAACTACGCGGCAGAACACACGGTGGCAGAGAGCTTGACCTATATGGCCACATGGCAAGCGGGCATGTTCCAAATGGAAGATGTGTTTAAAGCCATGGAAGCACAGAAAACCAAAACGCTGCCAGAATATCCGCCATTGCACCCAGCCATTAAGAAAATGAATTCGTAAGTTTATGTAATTCGTTGAATTACATAGCGCCTTCAGAGAAAGAGCGCATTAGATAAGAATATTTAAACAGGCTTTTTAACGGCTTTTACCAAGCCAAAACGACTTTCAGGAATGTATCATGAATCAGACCGTTACCGATCATCCCGTTTACCCTCATTTATTTCGTCCGTTAGATTTAGGTTTCACCACCCTTAAAAACCGCGTGCTAATGGGCTCTATGCATACAGGCTTAGAGGAATTACCCGACGGCCATAAACGTATGGCGGCATTTTATGGTGAACGTGCCAGAGGTGGCGTAGGGCTTATCGTTACAGGTGGTATAGGACCAAACGAAGAGGGTGCTACCCATCCGTCAACGTTTCGTTTAGATACAGACGAAGCAGTGAAAAATCACAAAGAAGTGACTGACGCGGTGCACATTGCTGGCGGTAAAATCTGTATGCAAATTCTGCACACGGGGCGCTATGCGTATAGCCCTAAGCTTGTTGCACCTTCTGCGGTACAAGCGCCTATTAATCCGTTTAAGCCCAAGGCACTTGAAGCTGACGAGATTGAGAAGCAAGTTAAAGATTTCATTACAGCCGCAACTCAAGCCCAGCGCGCGGGTTATGATGGTGTTGAGATCATGGGGTCTGAAGGCTATTTCCTTAATCAGTTTATTGCAAAGCGCACAAACCACCGTGACGATCAGTGGGGGGGCGAATACGAGAATCGTATCCGTCTGCCTATTGAAGTGGTACGCCGCGTGCGCGAGGCGGTAGGTAAGAACTTCATCATTATTTATCGCTTATCGATGCTAGACCTGGTGGAAGGTGGCTCTACTTATGATGAAGTCGTGCAGCTTGGCAAAGAAATTGAAAAAGCCGGTGCAACTATTATTAACACCGGCATTGGTTGGCACGAAGCGCGTATTCCAACCATTGCCACTAAAGTACCGCGAGCGGCATTTACGTGGGTTACCGCAAAATTCAGAGAGGCGCTTTCAATTCCAGTGATCACATCGAACCGTATTAACACGCCTGAAGTTGCTGAAGAAGTGTTGTCTCGCGGCGATGCAGATATGGTGTCTATGGCACGTCCGTTCTTGGCAGACCCTGACTTCGTCCGCAAAGCCCAGCAAAATAAAGCCGACGAAATTAATACCTGTATTGGCTGCAACCAAGCATGCCTAGACCATGTCTTTAACGGCAAAATGACCAGCTGTTTGGTAAATCCACGAGCCTGTCACGAGCTTGAAATTAACATCAAGCCTGCAGAAACCAAAAAGCGTGTTGCAGTGGTAGGTGCGGGCCCAGCTGGATTAGCAGCGGCAGTGACTTCTGCCAAGCGCGGTCACGACGTGGTGATTTATGATGCATCTAGTGAAATTGGTGGTCAATTTAATATCGCCAAACAAATTCCAGGCAAAGAGGAGTTCTACGAAACGCTGCGTTATTTCAAGCGCCAAATTGAGCTTCATAAGAACATTACCCTTAAATTGAATACTTATGTTGATGCGGCTGCGCTAAACGACGAAGGTTTCGATGAAGTGATGATTGCGACGGGGATCAAGCCGCGTACGCCAGCGATTGAAGGCATTGAGCACGAAAAAGTGCTGACCTATATCGAAGTATTGAAGGAAAAGAAACCCGTTGGCAATAAAGTGGCCATTATCGGCGCTGGTGGAATTGGTTTTGATACCGCTGAGTACTTGTCTCATGGCAAAGAAACGCCAAGCCAAGATATTCCTGCATTTATGAAAGAGTGGGGTATTGATATGACCTTCTCTGCTCGCGCGGGCATCGAAGGCGTTAAGCCGCAGCCTGAGCCATCGCCAAGAGAGATTTTCCTGTTGCAGCGCAAGACAACCAAAGTTGGCGCGGGTCTAGGCAAAACAACGGGGTGGGCACACCGAGTGGGTCTACTAGCCAAAGGCGTGACCATGATCCCAGGTGTAAGCTACGATAAAATTGATGACGAAGGGCTACATATTACGGTTGATGGTAACAGCCAAGTATTGCCGGTAGACAACATTATCATCTGTGCAGGCCAAGAGCCGATGCGTGATATCGTTGAAGGCTTAAACATGCCTTATCACTTAATTGGTGGTGCAGACGAAGCATTAGAGCTAGATGCAAAACGGGCCATCGATCAGGGAACGCGCGTGTGCGCTGCGGTTTAACGAGCTAGTAAACCCAACCTTGTTAGCATTATAAGCGCCTCATGGAGAGGCGCTTTTTTTGTATATATTAAAACTGAACCTGTTGTGGACTTTTGTAAAGACATAGACCTGTTATTATCGTTTTCTTTTTTTGAGATAAACATGGCATACAGCAGCACCCAAGACTTAGTTCAAGCAGTCACTAATTCCCCAGATACTATCGAATTTAACGACGTTATCACGCTCGTTGATAGCGCGTTTGTTTTCACGCCCACCGCTTTCACTAATGGTGACGTAAAAAACGAAGCCAATCAGAACAATGGCTCTTGCAAACTGCTCGCACTCGGTCAGCATTTAAACCTAAACCAAGCTCAAACGCTGGCCTTATTTGGACGTTTTTATCGAGAAGATGTACTTAATAACCCTAACGGCGACGACCATGCCAATATCCGCAACTTTATGGAAACGGGCCACGAAAGGGTGGTGTTTGAGACATTTCCTTTAGTTGAATTGCAAAATTAATACATCGCGCTATAGAGGCTAAAAGGCAAGAGGCGCAAAGCTCTCGCCCTTGCGCAGACTGCATTAATCTCGCTCTGTCAAAATCAACTCACTAGACTGGGGCATTATTGCAAAGTCAAACTGACCTAGAACGTTCATTCCCAACAATCCGTCGGCATCGGGTAGAGCGTCTTCGGGCAGCACGATGGCAGAAACATCGTTGAACTCGTAGCCAGCAAAGTAAAATCGGGGTATTTGTACCAGAGGGGCTTCAATGGTTCCTGACGCGGTTCTAATGTTGAAGTTACCAATGAACGTGAGGTTTCGCATACGGCCTAAACGCGCAAAGAGTCGCGATGATATTGCGGTGGTACTGGCACCCGTATCTAAAATCATGGTGGCTTTTTGGTTAAGCGCCTTTACATCAAGGCGATATTGATCGCCAATGCGCTCTAAGGCTACACGGGTTTGATAACGTGCGGCTTCAGCGCCTGTTGGCTCTATTTCACTCTTGTTCGGCGTAGCGTCTGCGTTGGCAATATCGCGCATTTCATAGGCTTTATTGCGAATGATATTAGCGTCTCTGTCGATTGATGGAAGGGCAGCAAGCACGTCTTCCATTAACGTAAGCTTTTGCTGATAAGCGTAAGCTTCAGCCAAATTAAGGGTGTAGTGCCTAGCGTCAGGTATGCGTTGATACAGTGGCTCATTTAATCTGGCAACCAGTTCCCATTGTTCGTCTTGACTTAACTGCGTCTGCGCATGTTGATACAAAGTAGCAATTTTTGCGTCAATAAATGAGAGAGTTTCAGTTGGAAGAGGCAGTTCGGCCAAGTCGTAGTAGTGCACTATGGCCGTTGAGAGAGGCTTGGTTAACTCAATCAGTTCACCCTCTAGCAACAACAGAGATTCGTTGAGCGGGTCATATTTTAAAAGGTTTGTTAATTCAGTGGCGAGGAACGCGTATTGCTCGTTATTGAGTAGGGTAGTCAGTGACTCTAATTGATCTTGATTAACGAGTGATGAAGAGGTGCGCAGATCGTCTAGTTCGTTGGGGGCCGTGTTAGCGCCTGTCATAGGTGAAAAGTTGGCGGGAGAGCGTTCATTGTTGAAGGGCTCAGCTTTTTCGTTTACCTGAGTTTCATCCACCAACTGTGCTTGGGTTTCTAGCTGCTTGTCACTATCTAAACGGTGTTCATAACTGGCCTCTAGTGCATAAGCTTTATCATTGTGCTGCTTTAAACTAAGCCATAGGTAAACGTTTATGCCTAACGACACAATAAGGAAGAGCGAAAGCACTATCGCTAGCCACGTTTTCATTGCGCCACACACGCTTTGCCATAGATGTCCACGAATTGTTTAGGCATTCGCTTTGGGGCGCCAGTATCAAGGCTAACACATACGAATGTGGTCATAGCATCAAATACGGTTTTGTTTCGCTTTGGGCAGATAAATTGAAACTGGCGTTTCAAAGTAAGTTTGCTGTCGCAATGCACTATCCATGTAGCGCATTCTAACGTATCTCCAAGATGTGTTGGCAGGTGGTAGTTTAGCTCGTGGCGCTTAATGACCATGCCACGGTTAAGCGATTGATAATCGGCAAACTGCAAGCCAAGCGCGTTTGAATGGGCCCATGCTAGGCTTTCTAACTGCGACAGGTATGCCACATTATTAACGTGCTGATAGTGGTCGATGTGCGTTTCATCAATATGCCACTGCTGCACAAAGGGGGCGTCTAACATCCAATTAAGCGTTGGGGTGCTCAAATCTTTTCCTTATTCATATTTTTGCTTTGATCTACTCTGCTTCTTCACGTTCAGGTATTGTGCCTCATACCACAGGCAGGGGATTATCTTCAGGTAACGTTAAATCATCGTTTAACAATAATTGCATTATCGCTTTTTCTCTCACCAATACGGGGTCAATAAAGCTCTGCACGTCACCTATCGCTTTAAACGCATCAAACCCTCGTTCCAAAAATTCATGCAATGCGAGTAATCCTGCTAATTTAGCTGGACGACGGGACAGTGAAATTAACATACCTATACCACGAATTTTTATAACGTCGGCGAGTTGATCGCCCAAATGGGAAATTATGTCGATTTGATGCTTTCTATCCTCAATTCTGCCCACACTTCGATAAGCAACGGCGTAGTTGTCCCGATTGATAGTTTCTCCAGGAAAGTGGGTTTGGAGATACTGTGCCATCGCCATATCTAAATCAAACGACAATGCGTTTAACGATAATGCATCATCCATGGCGTTCATGGCTTTATCGGGCAGTACTTTTGCGAGTTTTGGAATGACTCGCACTAAATCAGCGTCCCGTTGGCTAAAATCTTTTGGCCCGTACAATTCATCTACAAAAAAAGCCATGGCTTTTTGGTAACGTTTTTGCTGTGCTAAATCGTCGTGGGTGACCAGTAAGCGTTCGCATTGCCAGTGTTGCAATTGATGAATGATAGGCATTACACCCAACTGATTGGCTAAGTCACGAAGGGCATTGACCCGATGAATATGTTTAATTATCTCTTGCGCCAAATGACAAACTCCCTGTTGAGATAGTGTGGCTAATTCGTTGTTGTAAACCTAGATTGACCTAAGCAAGCGAGCCTTTCAAGTGAGAAGACAAAGTTTTACTGGTATACTCCACCGCCATTGAAATAGCTCTGTTGTGTAGAATTTATTAGCCGCCATGAACATCGCAAGTCATCACGCATTGTTTGCCAAGACTGAAACTAAAAATACCGATACTAAAGGCTCAAACGTTGAAAGCCTAAAAAGTGAATATCCGGGCATGCACCGAGAAACGCCTACGGGGTCGGAACACTCAGAAGCAGACGTTGATGTACCTGTGTTAATCGCGTTGTTTAATTCGACATTTGAAGATTTTAATACGCGCTTGGTTTTAGGTGATGACGAACCCATTTACATCCCAGCAGACAGCGCAACACCTTATCATCAAGTCGTGTTTGCTCATGGATTTTTTTCAAGCGCTTTGCATGAAATTGCGCACTGGTGTATTGCGGGTGAAAAGCGTCGACTATTGGAAGATTACGGTTACTGGTATTGCCCAGATGGCCGCGATGCATCACAGCAAGCTGACTTCGAAAAAGTAGAAATTAAGCCCCAGGCCATTGAGTGGGCGTTTACAGAAGCAGCAGGAAGAAAGTTTCAGGTAAGCACGGATAACTTAAACGGCGCTGAGCCCGACAGAGAAGGTTTTACGCGAAACGTAGCCGCTCAGCTTGAACGCTATAAATCTGAGGGCTTTCCGCCTCGGGCTGAACAATTTATTAATGCGCTGTCATCTACGTTTGGTAAAGGTAAGTCGTCTGGTTCATGTAGCAGCATAATAAATAGCACGGTAACAGACACGTCAAAAAATACGCTAACAGCAAATTGGGTGGCGGAATAGGAGTAGATGCCGAATGAATCATACTGATCTTAGCCAATCAACGTTTGACAACAAACCCAAATTCAAACTGGGTGTTGTGGTAAACCCCTTTGCCGGCATAGGCGGAGCACTCGCGCTTAAAGGCAGCGACGGTGCAGAAATTCGCGAAAAAGCACTGGCCATGGGAGCAGAGAAAAAAGCCAACGAAAAAATGGCGAAAGCGCTTAGTATTCTAGAGGCTTTATCTGGGCAATTTACCGTCGTGACAGCATCGGGCGATATGGGTGAAACAATCTGTGAATCTCTGGGTATTCCTTATGAGGTAATCTATACGGCCGATGCCGTGCAAACCGAGGGCGAAGATTCAGAGCGTGCAGCTAAAGCAATGGTGGACGCCAACGTCGACTTACTGCTTTTTGCCGGTGGCGACGGCACAGCCCGTAATATTTGTAGCGTAGTTGGCACACAGGTGCCCGTGCTAGGTGTGCCTGCAGGTTGCAAAATTCACTCTGGCGTTTACTGCGTGTCGCCGTCAGCGGCAGGGCAGGTAGTAAGTCAGATGATCGCAGGCGAGCTTGTGAGTGAAATGGACGCCGAAGTACGTGATATTGACGAAAACGCGTTTCGCGAGGGCAAAGTTATTGCCAAACACTATGGTGAAATGCGCGTACCCGCAGAGCTCACTTATGTTCAAGCAGTAAAAATGGGCGGGAAAGAGGACGAGGCCTTAGTGCTTGACGACATTGCCGCTTATGTTGGTGAAATTATTGACGATGAGCCTGACACCTATTTTGTCATGGGATCCGGCTCCACCGTAGGTGCGGTCATGGACTTTCTTGGCCTAGAAAATACCTTGTTAGGTGTGGATGTGGTTAAACAAGGTGAGCTAATCGCAAGTGACGTTACTGCGAGCGAACTGATTGCGCTGACTCATGACAAGCCCACCAAAGTCATTTTGACGGTGATCGGTGGTCAGGGCCACCTATTAGGGCGCGGAAACCAGCAGCTTAGCCCTGCTTTTATCCGTCAAATTGGCAAGCAGAATATGCTCGTTGTTGCCACTAAACAAAAACTACAGGCATTAAACGGTAAACCGCTTCGCTTAGACTCAAGCGATGCAACGCTAGACGCTGAACTCGCAGGCGCGTTCACGGTTATCACTGGGTATAAAGATAAAGTGCTTTGCCAAGCTATTTAAAGACGTAGTTTGATACAACACGGCACATGTATAGCCATAAAAAATGAGTTTATCTCGAACTAAGATTTGATATTGAAAAACAGGAAGGAGTAAGACGTGTTACCACCTGCTGCAGCACCAGAAAGTGTCGTTAACGCCATCGCAGATATTGAGGCATCGCTTGATGACGTGGTAAATCACGGTAGTGATGACGAATTGTTTATAGCCAGCTACTTGCAAGGTCACTTTGCAGTAGAGGCTCGCCAGTTAGAAATGCAAGAAGATGCTACGGTTGCGATGCTTAATGATAAAATGCTCGAGAGCCTAAATAGCGCATTCGCCAACAACGAATTAGAAAGTGAAGATGCTAAACAAGTAAAAGCGCTTTGGGCACGGTTAGTCGCAATATAATTGCGACTTTCTTCTCTACTTTTCCCCTAGCAATATTTCTTCGTTCGTCGTTTATCCTCTCTTTTACAATCCGTTACAGTTTTCTACATCGTAACGCTTTATAAACTACCAAATTGATTTATGTTTAGTACTGGCGTAAAGCCGTTTTGTGGTGCCTGGCACATTTTAGTGTTCAGCACAGATAATAAGATTAAGGATGACGAAATGACTGTACTTAAGCATCTCACCAAGCGCTTAAAAGTAAGTGTAGGTGTGCTGGCAGTAAGTAGTACGCTGGTTGGCTCAGCGTTTGCTAAAAACGATATCAATATCGACTACGAAAAATTCACTACCGATAATGGGTTAACGGTAATTGTTCATGAAGACCGCAAGGCCCCAGTGGTTGCCGTTGCGGTTTGGTATAAAGTGGGTTCAAAAGACGAACCAAACGGCAAATCAGGGTTTGCGCACCTATTTGAACACTTAATGTTTAACGGCACGGAGAACTATGACGATGAATGGTTTGGGCCGTTACAAGAAGCTGGGGCAACAGGATTAAACGGTACCACAAACTTTGACCGTACTAACTATTTCCAAACCGTTCCGACACCTGCACTAGATCGTATTCTCTGGATGGAATCTGATCGCATGGGGCACTTGTTAGGTGCGGTAACACAAGAGAAATTAGACGAACAGCGTGGCGTTGTACAAAATGAAAAACGTCAGGGCGAAGACCAGCCTTATGGAAGCGTATTCACGCATATTTTTGAAGGCTTATTTCCCATAGGGCATCCTTACCATCATACGGTGATTGGCTCGATGGAAGATCTTAACTCCGCATCGTTAGACGACGTTAAAGGCTGGTTTAACCAATATTACGGACCGAATAACGCAATACTGGTGCTAAGCGGCGATATTAATGCAGAAGAAGCCAAACCTCTGGTTAACAAGTACTTCGCTGACATTGAGCCGGGCCCAGCACTATCTAAATGGGAAGCATGGGTACCCAAGCGCAATGCAAATACCCGAGAAGTGATTCAAGACAAGGTGCCACAATCGCGCATTTACCGCCTTTGGGTTTCACCTGAAAATACCTCTTCAACCGCAACAGACTTGTTCATTGCCGCGAGTGTCATGGGCGATGGTAAAAACTCACGCCTTTATAAAGAACTGGTGTACGACCAACAAATTGCTACCAATGCCTCGGTGTTTAACTACGAGCTACAAATGGCGTCCATTTTTGGTGTGACGGTTGACGTAAAAGACGGCGTTGACGTTGCGACAGTGGAAAAAGAAATAGATAAAGTCATTAGCGAGTTTTTGCGTAAAGGTCCAAGCAAAGACGAAGTTAAATTGGTGTCGACTAAGCGACGTGCTTCAATTATTCGCGGGCTTGAAGAGGTTGGGGGCTTTGGCGGTAAAGCCGATACGCTTGCTAGTGGTGAGTTCATTGCTGGCGACCCTAACTACTTCAAAACTGAATTGAGTGAGCTAGGACAGGCGACGCCTAAAGGGGTTAAAGCGGCTGCGAATAAATGGCTAAAAGAAGGGTGGCATCAAATCACGGTTGTTCCGTTTATTGAGCACACAGCATCTACCGAAGGCGTTGACCGCAGCTCTGGCTTGCCTTCAATCGATGCAGAGACTCAACTGAGCTTTCCTGAGGTGACAGAAACTACGCTTTCTAACGGTGTAAAGGTAGTATTTGCAAAACGCTCTACGGTTCCATTGGTGAATGTTGCGGTGCAATTCGACGCAGGTTACGCTGCCGATGCGGGTGGCAAGTTAGGACTTGCGAGCTTTACCACACAGATGCTTGACGAAGGCGCGGGAAAATATGATGCGCTGGAGCTTGCGGCAGAGCTTGAGCAGTTAGGTACTGATTTAAACGCTGGCTCAAACCTAGATACCACCACAGTTAGCATGTCAATGTTAACGGAAAACATGGAGCCTTCTTTGGCGCTAATGGGTAATATCTTGAAATCACCAACGTTCAAAAAGGAAGAGATTGAACGTCAACGAGCGCTTATATTAAGTAATATTGCACAGCAAAAAACACGCCCTGTGAGTATTGCGCTGACTCTGCTACCGCCACTTATCTATGGTGATGATCATGCCTATGGTATTCCGTTTACCGGTACCGGAACTGAACAAGACGTACAAGCGATCACGCGAGATGACCTTGTTAACTTTAAAAATACGTGGCTACGCCCAGACAATGCGACAATTTTTGTTGTTGGTGACACCACGTTAGGTGCCATTAAACCCATGCTTGAGAAAGAGTTTGGCAAATGGAAGGTAGAAGGTAGCAAAGGTGCGAAGCAAATTGCTGAAGCGTCAATGCCTGAGCAAGGCCAAGCGATTATTATCGACCGCCCTGGTGCACAACAGTCACTTATTCTGGCTGCGCATTTAGCGCCACCAACAGGGGCCGACAATAATATAGCTATCAATGCTATGAATAAAACCCTAGGTGGTGCTTTTACGGCTCGTGTGAATATGAACCTACGTGAAGATAAAAGCTGGTCTTATGGTGCGTATACCTTCTTTCAAGACGCCAGAGGGCAGCGGCCGTTTATGGTTTATGCGCCAGTGCAAACCGATAAAACAGGGCCGTCTTTGCTTGAGCTTAAAAAAGAGCTGAATGCATATATAGGGGATAAGCCGCCAATGGCGAATGAATTGGAAAGAGCTCGATTGGATGAAGTTCGCTCGTTGCCCGGTCAATTCGAAACGGCCGATGCCGTAATGTATAGCCTTTTATCAAGTAAGAGATTTAATAGAGAATATAATTATCCAGAGTCTTTGGTCGAAAAATACAATGGCTTATCTTTAGACGATTTAAGTAGTGCGGCGAAAGAAGTGCTACACCCTGAAAAATTAACCTGGATAATCATCGGAGATGCCGAGAAGATTAAAGCAGAAGTTGAAGCCGCTGAGCTTGGACCTGTCAGTGTTCAAAGTATGAATTCACTGTAATAAGCGACACTGCAAAGCAAGCGAAAGGCCGAGAAATTTCTCGGCCCTTTTTTATTCAGAATTATTCGCTAAATTCGTCAAACGCACGCAAAGCATCGGCAGCGTACATAAATGATGGGCCTCCGCCCATGTATACCGACATACCGCATACTTCTTCTATTTCTTCACGGGTAGCACCTAAATGCACTAACGCTTTAGCATGAAAACCTATGCAGCCATCACATCGCGTTGCAATACCAATCGCAAGGGCAATAAGTTCTTTCGTTTTTTTATCCAACGCACCATCGGCGGTCGCCGCCTTGGCCATATCTGAGAACCCCTTCATGACTTCTGGCACGCCTTTTTTAACCTCGGCTAGATATGGATTTAAGTTATCTGTAATTTCTTTATATGACTTCGTCATAGAGTTTCCCTGATGAAAATGTAATAGCCTATTAGGCTTGAACATCTATAGATACTAAGGCTTAATCTAAATAAAGTTCAAAGCAAATCTTATCGTTCAATACGTATCTATTTTAGTCTAAAGTTAATAGTGCGCTATGACGTAAGTCAATAACTGTTAAGGATATTGTACAAATGCGCCTTTTGTAGAATGGTGAGCGGCGGCAACATGTACTCCCGAATTCAACTGCGAAGTGCGACACTCGTCAATATCAAGCAGCCAATGCCATTTCTTTAAATACAATCGCTGGCTGCTTGAAGCCTAAACACTTTC